>PLCH01000357.1 GCA_003135585.1 Chitinophagaceae bacterium | reverse complement strand
AGCTTTGTTGTTCACTTTTTACCAGTTTACTGCTGGCCCCGTATTTTTTAACAGGGCGGTTCAGGAAAAAATCTATAGTTCAGGTAAGGGAGAAGGATTAAAGGGGATTGAGGGGCAATTTCAAAAAACGGCTGCAAGAAGGACAAACTATGCAAAGCAATATGTAACCGCTTTGCATAGCAAACCGGATCAGGTAGCCCTATACAGGGATAGTCTTCAGCAGACCAACCAGCAGATAGCCGCATTGCGCAATGCCTACAAATCCGATCTTAAAAAAACAGGGGCTGATACAAACGACACGGATTACATATTTATACGATTCGTTTTTGATAATCTCCCGGTGGGCCTGGTAGGCCTTATTATTGCCATTATTTTTCTTGCTTCCTGGGGTTCGATTGCTGCAGCTTTGAATTCACTGGCCTCCTGTACGATGATTGATTTTTACTGCCGGTTCAAAAAGGGAACCGCTCATCCGGTGGAATTGGAAAAGGATGATTTAAAAAAATACAATCAGTCAAAATGGTTCACACTTGGCTGGGGTTTGTTTTGTATTGCCGTTGCACAATTCAGCAGCAGGCTGGGCAGCCTGATCGAGGCTGTCAATATTTACGGCTCTATATTTTACGGAGTGATTCTGGGTATTTTCCTGGTGGCTTTTTATATGAAAAAAATTGGAGGCAATGCCGTATTCCTGGCTTCCATAATTTCGGAACTGGTGGTTATTTTGTTATTTGTTTTGGACAATAAAGGTATTTTGGGGATAGGTTTTTTATGGCAGACAGTGGTAGGAAGTTTTGGCGTGATCCTGTTAAGCTGGATATTGAATTTTTTCTTTGAAAACAATAAAAAATCCCCTTTACCTGGTAAAGAGGATATTTTATCAATTGAAAAAAAATCATTTTAAGGAAGCAATGAGTTTTTCATTTAAAGTAACATAGTCCGTATTATTGGCGGTTCTGGCTAATTGAATTGATTTTTGGGCCGTTGCCACAGCATCCTGTTTCCTGCCTAATTTAGCCTGGCACCTGGCTTTTTGGTAAAAAATAAAATAGGCATCCGGATTCTGTTCGGTAGCCTTATTAAACCATTCCAGCGCCTTATTCAGGTCTTTCCCGTTGTCGAGGTAATACATGGCGGCAGTGTAATAAGGGCGGTTATCCTTGTTCATGGTATTATCAATCTGAGCCATGATTTTGGAGTCTATCTCTGTTTGCAGGGGAAGGGTTACAATGGTTTTATCCCATACAAGATCCAGATCGCACTTGCTTGCCGTAACATTGTCGAATAAAATAGTGAAGTTTTCAACTGAAAACGGAAGCTCTGCCGTTTTCCCCGTTACCCGGACAACATCCTGGTCCTGTTTGTAATCAGCAGGATTGGTTACATCCAATTGTTTGGTGATAATAATGGTCCACTCGGTGGGGCCGGGAATAGTAAGCAGGCCATATTTCCCCGCCATGACTTTTGTTCCGCCAATAAGCATATCATCTCCAAATACAAGGGTCGTTGCCTGGTTGGCTCCCGTACGCCATATTTTTGCGAAAGGGACCAGATCCCCAAATATCGGGCGCCCCTTTACTGCTGGCCGGGAATAAGATAATTCTATGGAAGATGATCCAAAATCCTGTTTTACATACTGAGGAGGTGAAGGCGCAGGGGCTTTTATCTGTTGGGCAGTTGAGCTTACATAAAATGATGTGAAGAATACCAAGGCACTTACTATTTTTTTCATATTGCAATTTTTGAATGGCAAATTTAGGACATTCAAACAGGAGTATACCTATAAATTTGATTCAGTCTTCCTAAAAGGAAACGACTACCGTGGCTCTTGGTTTTTTGCCTTTCAACAATTTCCAGGGAGGCCCCTGTTTTATCAAACGGATAACTTCCGCATCATGCGCCGGAGAAATCGATTTTTCAATTTTCGAAAAAGCCGGTGTTTTTTTCCCGGACAATCCAAAAGAAATTACCTCCATCCCTTTGAGAAGGGAATCCGATGTTGTTATTTTTTTATTTCTATCGAGGTAATTCCTGTATTCTGCCCATCCGACCGAAGGGACCAGATTTTCAGGACCCTTTTTTTCAATTGTGTTTTCAGCATAGCCGTTAAACTCCGCTCTGCTTCTGGAAGAATCGCCGGATTGCAATCGTATGACATTTCCCGAGCCGTTGTTGTTCTTAAATGCTACAGAAGCAGGCCGGTAACCAAATGAATTGATGGTAATATTTACAACCGAATCCTCCGGTTTCGGAAGGTTTATAAAGAAAACGCCATTGGCATCCGTATAAATGTGCTGATCCAGGTCATTAAGAAAAACGGAAGCCGCTATGATCGGCTTATTATTCTCGTCTATTACTTTGCCCTTAAAAAGATTTTTATTTGTCAGCTGCTTTGTATGGGGTGAGGAGATTTTTTTTTCCGACTCACCGGCAATAGTCCTCGTTTCACGTTTTTCTTTTTCCAAAAAATCTATGGCATTGGTTTTACCGGTAGCGGATGGCAGGTTGGGGGCTGTTATTTTTGCCGTCCCTAGATCCAGCGAGTCATCTTCTTTTTTCTTGGGTAAACGGTTATCAGCCTGGCGCTTGGTATTGAATCCTTGCCTGGAATTGTGCGTCAAAGATTTTCTCAGCATGGGTTTTTCCGGAATAGCCGTTTCGTTTTTCGCCGTTTCTTTCAGTACAAGAGTTGAATCAGCCAAATTTGTGGAAGAGGGACCGGGTTTGGTAATTTTTTCTTTTTCTACAGCAATAGCCGGCCGATTTGCGGGTCTGACGAATATATAATGGTATGTAAATATGCCGGTTCCTGCTAAAAGGAGCAGGGATGCGGCAATTCCAACCCGGTACCGGGTAGAAAGAGGAGCAATGGTTTTTTTGCGATAGCCTGCCCTGTCCCGGAGCCTGCTCCTGAGTTCCGAAATATCCTTCTCCAATTTCTGTATACCCTGTTTGCGGAGTGATATTTCCACACCCTCAATAGCATCGGATAGGAAGGAATCGTCCAATGCGGCTTTTTCAAGTATATGCATTTCCTCTACCGACAATTGACCTTGAAGGTAGCGTTGAATGTCCTGGGCAGTATATATTCTTACGTTTTTCAAAAATGAACTGTTTGTTGTTCCAAACATATTTTTAGATTGCGCCTCCCGTTTTGAATATGACTCCTGACCTTATTCCATTCAAAGCCGGTCAACTCAGAAATCTCCTGGTAACATTTGTTCTTCAAATAAAATAATTCTACCGTCATTTTCTGTTCTGCGGGTAAAGCTTCCAGGCATTTTGCCAGTTGATTCAAATGCTGTTCTTTTTCCATTATTCCATTCAGATGCACTTCTTCCATTAATTGCATACGATCTGGATCAAACTCATTCGTTTTCAGATGTTTGCCAGACCGAAGCATCATCAGGCAATGATTTTTTGACATGGTATAAAGCCAGCCTTTAAAATTCTCCACTTCATGTTTTTTTAATTTGCCAACAAGTTCCTCAAAAATGGCCATTACTGCATCTTTTGAGATTTCAGGATCTTTCAGGTATTTCAGACAAGCTGCATATACAAGGTCCATATAACGCTGGTATAGATCTGCCAAAACCTTTAGATCTCCAGATTTCTTATACAAATTTACCAGCTCAAGGTCGCTTAAAGTCGGGGTTGATATATTTCTTAAAAATGACAAAGCCTTATCGGGTTGTGAAGAATGATATTACCCAAAATAAATAAATTTTTGTTAGCACCGGATGCATTTTTGGATTCTCGGCCCCCGGGCTTGTGTAAAGAACCCGGAAAACTTTCCTCCAATCTGGCGATTTGGCTTTGAAAATGGAAAGGACCTGAAAAAAAGAAAGAAGGAAGAAGGCTATATCGGGATCAATTTTACAGGAAGGATTTGGGCAAAACGGAGAGGCTGCTACAGGTAAAGGGAGGCAATCAAGGATTGCCTCCCTTTCTGAAAATTATAATGCCTATGGTTGATTAATTAAATGCCTGATCCTTTATGTTATTATAGCTTGTCCTGCCGGATTTGATCAGTTTCAGAATTTTTTCGCGGACATCTTCCTGCAATCCATCAATTTCATTTTCAAAAACATCCTTTAACGNNGTCTAATTCGGTTATGGCCGAGCTTCGGATGCGGCGAAATTTTTTCTTAAGGTTGCTTGCAGTATCCGATATCTTTTGTCTGGTTTCCTCGCCTTTGGCTGGTGCGAGCAGTAATCCGATTGCAACGCCGGCAGCCACAGCTGTCAATACTCCAACCAGGATTTTTTGTGTACTCATAAAAATTGTTTTTTTAGATTATATAGATATAGATAGATTTCCAACAATCCTGCCAAAAGCAAATACGCTGGTCTATCACTATTGTTAAAAGAAATATATAACCGTTGACCAGGGGAGGATGGGCAATAAAAACCCCAAACTCATGGAATTTTTCTACCTTCTTCTCCAATTAATATGGCCCAGGGTTTCATGGCATCTACCGCTTCGCTGATGATCCTGATTATAGCAGTAAGCGGGATAAACAAAAACATGCCTGGAATTCCCCAAATTAATCTGCCTACCAGTATGGCAGTCAGGATGACAAGTGGATTTA
>PLCH01000617.1 GCA_003135585.1 Chitinophagaceae bacterium | reverse complement strand
ATTATTTATTATATATAATTTAATCCTTTGCAATCTTTTCGTAGCTCGCGACCAGACCTTTTATTAAGGATGAACTAAACCCCCTGTGCTCCATTTCGTTTAATCCAGCAATTGTACAGCCTTTGGGAGTGGTTACCTTATCAATTTCCTGCTCCGGGTGGGCCCCTTTTTTCAATAGTAATTCTGCCGCCCCCTTTACGGTTTGGGCAGCGATCAGACTCGCCGTAGCAGCATCGAACCCTATTTCGATACCTCCCTGGATATTGGCCCGGATATACCGCATCGCAAATGCGGTTCCGCAGGCTCCCAATACTGTCGCTGCATCCATGAGTTTTTCATCAATATTGACCGTCTTTCCCAACTGGCCAAAAATATCCTGGACATATTGCAACTGCTCTTCGCTGGTATCTTTGGCAGCTATACAGGTCATGCTCTCCTGGATGGCGATTGCCGTATTGGGCATGGCGCGCACAATAGGAAATTTTTTGCCCAAAATTCCTGCTATATGTTCAATGCTGATGCCTGTTACCACAGATACCAACACGTGTTTTTCTTCGCTGAATTCTTTTTTCAGAGCCGATAAAACCTCCAGCACCTGGAAGGGTTTTACAGCAAGTATCACCAGATCAGCGTACCGAACTGCTTCTTCATTCTTATCACTTACCAATACGCCCCTTCTTTCCAGACCATGCAGAGTCGCAATATTGCGTTTGGTAATAAGTATGTGCTTGGGCATCACAAAACCGCTCTGAATCAAACCTTCCGCTATCGCGGTTCCCAGGTTCCCCCCGCCAATAATCGCTATTTTTTTATGAGGCATTTTTAAAATTAATAAAATTTACTCACAGCCAAATAATTCCTTACGTAGTCATCTACCCCCTGTTGTAGGGAATAAAATTCATCTTCATAACCCGCTTCCCGGAGTTTGTGCATCTTGGCCTCAGTGAAATATTGATATTTATCCCTGATGTCTTCCGGAATGTCAATATATTCAATCACAGGATCCATATCCAACCCAGCAAAGGTTGATTTTACCAAATCCTTGAAGGTTCTCGCTTTGCCTGTTCCCAGGTTATAAATGCCATTGGCTGGCCTGGATTCCATCAGCCAGAAACATACGTTGAGAACATCTTTTACATATATAAAGTCCCTTAACTGTTCCCCATCCCTGAATCCCTGAACATGCGACCTGAATAATTTGACACGTCCTTCCTTTTTTACCTGGTTGAAGGCATGAAATATAACGCTGGCCATCCGGCCCTTATGGTATTCATTGGGACCATAAACGTTAAAGAATTTCAGACCCGCCCAAAATGGCGGATGAATCTCCTGGTGCAACACCCATTTATCGAATTCATTTTTAGAAATGCCATAGGCGTTCAAAGGCTTTAAAATCGAAATAATCTCGTGGTTATCCTCATAGCCTGCTTCCCCACCGCCATAAGTAGCCGCAGACGAAGCATATAAAAGAGGGATATGATGCACGGTGCAATAGTGCCAGACTTTTTTAGAATATTCAACATTGAGATGCTGATGGATAATGTAATTAAACTCAGTTGTATCTGTCCTTGCACCGATATGGAAAAAAAAATCAATGGTTGTTGGGTTTCTGAAAAGCCATTCAAAAAAATATTCTCTTTCCACGCGTGCCAGGAATTTCTTTCCTTCCAGATTCGGATTTTTGTCCTCCCGGCCGAAGTCGTCTACCAGGATCAGGTTACTGTATCCTTTTTCATTTAATAATCCAACCAGACAGCTGCCTATAAATCCGGCCGCGCCTGTAACAACGATATTACTATTCCTGGAATTCATAGAATCAAAAAAATATTCAAGCGGGGGTTGCTTTTTTGCAAATATACTCTTTTAGACCGCTGACCACGATATTGGGCTTGGTTTGAAGCTTTGGCAGCGAGTGAGAAATTACGGTGGTCGCAAGTCAGGCAAGCAGTCTATTAAAACATTTTGGCTTCTTTATTCCTGATGGAATATACAGGATGCCAGGGNNATGGCAGACTCGTATTTTTCTTTCCACCCGGAAATATTACCCCAGTCAAGTCCGTCCACCTGAATGCTGCCATCCGTTACAAGGCCCAATTCCTCAAAGGGATGATCACCCAATACTTTCTTAAACTCGTTTACAGCAGAGGCCCTTACACTTACAACCACCCTGCTCTGGGATTCACCGAACCAGTACGCGTCTTTGCGGATGCCGGCATCAGAGGCCAGGACATTAAATCCAAGATCATTGTTAAAGGACGATTCAAGCAAGGCAATAAACAGGCCACCCTCACTGACATCATGAGCGGATACAATTAATTTCCTGCGGATCAGCGAGGCCAGTTTTTGTTGCAGGAGCCATTCTTCATCCAAATCAAAATGCGGGGCGGGACTAAATTCAATACCTTGAACCTTATGCAAATACTCTGAAGAATTTATATCATTATTGCTTTTACCAACTAAAATCACAAGATCCCCCGGATTCCTGAAGTCTAAACGCATTTTGTCGCCTGGACTTTCCAGCAAACCCACCATGCCGATGGTTGGGGTGGGATAAACGGCGCCTTGGGGGTTTTGATTATAGAAGCTGACATTCCATCCCGTAACGGGCGTGTCGAATTTGCGGCAGGCCTCCCCCATCCCTTTGACCGCATTTACAAACTGGTAATATACTTCCGGATCGTAAGGGTTACCAAAATTCAGGCAGTTGGTGACGCCAAGGGGCTGACCCCCGCTGCAGACTATATTACGGGCGGCTTCGGAAACGGCAATCATGGTCCCCTTGTAAGGATCGGCATATACATACCTGCTGTTGCAGTCTGTCGTTATTGCAAAAGCCTTGTGCGTGCCTTTTGCAAGTATGATGGCAGCATCGCTGGGAGCATTAGTAGAACAGTTTGCCTTGCCAATCGTACTGTCGTATTGAACCGATATCCATTTTTTGGAGGCGATTGAAGGGATGGAAACAATCTGTTCGGCAATATCTTTAAGGTCTCCCGGAACTTCTACTTTATCAGGATCAAATTTTTTGATTTTTTGAAAGTATTTTGGTTCACTCCACTGGCGGTCATACTGGGGTGCGCCGCCACCCAAAACCAGTTCATAAGCCGGGATTTCCGCTTCGAGCACCCCATTCATATAAAAACGCAAAAATCCGTCATCTGTCACTTCACCGATTTGGGCACAGGGCAGATCCCACTTTTTAAATATATCCAGTACTTCCTTTTCTCTTCCTTTTTGAACGACCATCAACATCCGCTCCTGGCTTTCACTTAAAAGAAGTTCCCATGGTTTCATATTCTTTTGTCTTGTCGGTACTNNCGGTACCTTGCCCAGGTCAATCCTCATCCCCGATTCCCCCTTGGCACTCATTTCTGCAGTTGAGCAAATGATACCGGCAGCTCCCATATCCTGCATACCCACAACGGCACCGGTTTTTATCATTTCCAGGCAGGCCTCAAGCAATTTTTTTTCCTGAAAAGGGTCGCCGACCTGAACTGCAGGCAGATCTTCGGTACTTTCTTCCGTGATATTCGCTGAAGCAAAAGAGGCACCCCCGATTCCGTCTTTTCCGGTGGCACTTCCCACAAAAAAGACAGGATTTCCTTTTCCTTTGGCAACCGCAGAAATGGTCTCCCCGTTTTTCAGGATACCGACACTCATAGCATTCACCAGGGGGTTGGTATGAAAACATTTCTCAAAATATATTTCCCCTCCCACGGTAGGGACGCCGAAACAGTTTCCATAATGCCCGATACCCTGAACCACACCGGTCAATAAATGTTGCGTTTTGGATTCTCTCAGGTCTCCGAACCGCAATGAGTTCAAAGATGCTACAGGCCTTGCGCCCATTGTAAATATATCCCGGTGAATCCCACCCACACCCGTAGCCGCTCCCTGGAAGGGTTCGATTGCCGAGGGATGATTGTGCGATTCGATCTTAAATACGACTCCGTATCCATCCCCGATATCCATCAGGCCGGCATTCTCTTCACCTGCCTTTACCAGCATCTTTTTACCTTCGCGGGGAAGAGTCTTTAGCCACTTGATTGAGTTCTTATAACTACAATGCTCACTCCACATGGCGCTGAAAGAACATAATTCGTTAAAGTTGGGAAGACGGCCAAGTTTTTGTTTGATGAGTTCAAATTCTTCGGCTGTTAGCCGGAGTTGTTCGGCTGTTTTTACAGTTATTTCCATACTAATTTCTGTAGCAGTAAAAGTACGAACACCGCATCAATCTTATTTATAATTTTATCAACGCATAAAACTTTACCATGACCATTGCCTTCCTTCATCCCCGCCGAGCATTCCTTCCTGAAATAGATGCTTATACACGGTTCTTTGGAGATTGCGGAATAAAAACAATTTCAAACACGCACGGAGAAAAG
>PLCH01000169.1 GCA_003135585.1 Chitinophagaceae bacterium | reverse complement strand
AGATACGGGGGTTTTTTACATTTAATTGAGGATATCGGGTTTCATTGAAAATAATATTTTTGGTTTCTCCCGGCATCATATGCAGCTTTTGCTGAAAGCTTATATCATCGTTTATTTTTCCACTTACAGAAACATCCTGTTCTTTATCGGAATAATTGATTACATCGGCGTATACCTGTAAATGGGCAGTAGCAAGGGAGAGTGAATCAAATTTTGTGGTTACAAGTGGATGCCTGATAGCTACTTTTTGGCAGGTATTAATTTCAACATCATTAACAATGCCTGCATNNCAATGGCAAGATCTCCGTTACTTTTGTTTGGATTAATGGGTCTTTTAACTTCTATTGCAATTACATTTGTGCCTTTATATTTGATCTGTTTTGTTATATCAAACTCAAACATTCGGAAGGGCCCGATTACATTCTTGTCATCTGAAATCAGTACACCGTTTAGCCATAAGTTTGCCCGGTAATTTATTCCATGCAGCATAAGGATTACATTCTTGCCATTTTCTGAAACCGGTAATCTAAATTCTTTTCTGAACCACCAAGCGCTGTCAAATTCAGGGCCGGCAATTTTTTCAAGATTGTTTCCATAGAACGGATCAAAAGCATAATGCTTGTTTTTTAGCAATCCTGCAATAATTGTTGTAGGTATATTTACCTTATACCAGGACCCGTTGAAACCTGGTTGGGAAATTTCATTACCTTTTGCAGAAACAACAATCCCTGATTGCATTTCCCAGCCATTTTTTAATACAATATTTCCAACCGAGGTTTTTTGCGCAGAAATATTATAACAGGATAAAACTGAAAGGACAATCGTAGCAATGATTTTCATTATTTGGAAGTTAATGCGGCTAAGATGCAATTTAAGAAGAAATAAGTTTTTGTACTTGCTAAGATCAAAAAGTTTCCTGCGTAACCTAAACTTTTGTTCTCCATTCATCCGAATTCGATTGTATCTCCGGTTCCAAATACTAAAAAATCAGGTGGCCATGGAATTAGAAAGAGAATTCTTTTTTAGAGTCCTTAATGTTTTGTTAACAGGCAACAGTGGAACCTTCATCGCCGTATGATAGCAAAACACACACAAATGAAAAAGCAAATCTTTGGTATCCTAAGTTTATTTTTACTCGTTTTCATTGTCACGATTTCATGTGGAAAGAGCAACGGTTACGGCAGTACAGCAGCTGCCACCTATTCGGTGAATATAGCCAATATGGCCTTTTCTCCCGCCTCCTATACCGTCAAAGCCGGAATAACCGTTACTTGGACTAACAATGATAATATGACTCATACTGTGACTGCCAATGACAGCAGTTTTACCAGTGGCAATATCGCGATAGGGAGTAGTTATTCCAAGACTTTTAACGCGGCCGGCACTTATCCATATCATTGCACAATTCATCCCGGCATGAAGGGATCCATAGTTGTTACCCCATAGAATTCATCTGCAAAGAATTAATTATCCGCTAACAGAAAATTGCTGAATGCCAATTGGGCTATCCATGCAGCCATTTTAAAATGGACTTTTTTAACGCTGTTTCTTTTTTAGAAGCAATTTGTTAACTTTACAAGCTCAATCTGCTGATTTAGGGATTATCTAAACAGGTCGGAATTCGATTTGTCCGGATAAAGGCTATTAATTACTATATTTATTTCAATGTTAAAATATAAAGCAGATATTAAGACCTTGGCATATTTGTCAATCAGCAGTTTATTATTAGTTGTCCAATGGAAAATAGGGTTTCATTGGATCTTATATATACCCTGCCTATATTTTGCCGTCAGCGTCGCGGTCATCGCGCACAATCACAATCATGTCTCCATTTGGAAATCCTCTTTATTAAATCACCTTACAGACTATTGGATTACGCTGTTTTATGGATTTCCAGCATTTGCATGGACACCCACTCATAATAAGAATCACCACAAGTTTAACAATAGAGAAGGAGACTATACGATTACCTACCGGTTTAGTGAAGCAAATAATATTTTCACACTATTAAGTTACCCCTCTATCAGTAGCTATTTTCAACAAAGTCCTATTTTGAATTATTTACGGTATTTATGGCGCAATAAAAGGCAGCGTTTTTTCATTTCAATTTTCCAATATGTCGCTCTTGGGTCATTTATAGGAATTACCCTGATTATGGATTGGCGTAAATCATTGATTTTTGTTATTATCCCCCAACAGTTTGCATTATTCAGTGTTTTGATTTTTAATTATATTCAGCATGTACACGCTGATGAAGATTCCAAATACAATCATTCCCGAAATTTTGTGAGCAAATACACGAATTTCATGTTGTTTAACAATGGATATCATACTGCTCACCATCATAAGGCAAGCATTCATTGGAGCAAACTTCCGCAGGCCCATATGGAGATAGCCCCTCTTATTTATTCGAATTTAAAAGAAAGGTTCATATGGGGCTTCCTTATTAAGGCTTATATCCTATCACCCTTCAGATCAATTTTCAGAACCAAATCAATGCGATTAATCAGAAAAGCAAAGGAGGAGTTAAAAAGTGTCTGAACGGAAATAAAGTTGTATATTTAGCACCATCATGAAACACTTTAAAATTCTACTGCAGAGAAGGGACGGAAGAAAGATTCTGAAATACAAGGCAGCTGAATTTCCGGAAAAAGGGGAGGAAATAACCATAAATTTCAATTCCGAGGATCATCTTATTAAAGTTACCGAAATAATCAAAGGCTTCCCTTCCACACTCTTGGCTTATGAGATTGTTTCTACCTGAATGAACTCCCTAATCGCCTACAATTTTTCACCATATCCCCTCTTAAAATTTTAGGGCAATCAACTTTTAATTGAACCACCTGGAAGCAAACTGGCGGGATATCTTCCAAACAGAGTCGTCCGGGATTTGGACCATGGTAAACCTGACGGACGAATCGATTTGATTAATGGATTTTCATATTGTGACTTATTGGAAATATCCGTAGGAGAAGTAATAAGGAAAAAAGTCTTGCTGGAGTTTCCTTACCCGGAGGCTCACATTTTTTGATAAAAATTTTCATAACTTACTATATGTATGACATATCAGGGGTAATCGAACAAACAAAAAAATGGATCCTAGAAGTGGTGATAGGATGTAATTTTTGCCCCTTCGCCTCCAGGGTGGTAAAGAAAAACAGTATTCATTACACGGTGGAATTCTCAGAGGAACTTACGCTTTGTTTGCAGACATTTCTTCAAGAATGCAGAAGATTGGATAATGACCTGGAAATTGAAAGTACCCTAGTTATTTTCCCTAATTCATTTCAACAATTTGACGATTTTCTGGATACTGTTTCCCTTGCTGAAAGACTACTTAAGCAAAATGGATATGAAGGGATTTATCAGGTTGCCAGTTTTCATCCATTATATCGTTTTACAAATTCACCCTTAAATGATGCCGCCAATTACACCAACCGGTCCATTTACCCAATGTTGCATTTATTGCGGGAAAAACAAATTGACGAAGCGTTGTTGAATTACCCTAACCCTGAACAAATACCCGATAAAAATATCATTTTCGCCCGTGAAAAGGGAGAGGCATATATGAAGGTGCTTAGAGAATCCTGTTTGTGATTTCATTTGCTATTATTATTGCAAATGATTATCTTGAAATCTCTTTGCTGACCTTTCTGAAGGGGCACTTTCCTTGTTCCGCAGGCAACTGCATTGATCTAATATTCGTAATGTTTTTGATAACTTTGTCTAAATGGATTACCAGGCTTACTGCCCCTATCCCCAGGTTGCTGGCAATTTTTTTGATCGATCCCGGCTTTTTGTTATAATCATCTGCGGAAATCCGCATTCCTAAATGTTATAATAGATAACTGATGAAATTCTGGTTGTGTGGTTTATGTTTGATAATATTCTTCCCTGTGTTTGCTCAAATTCAGGCTTGCCCTGCCAATATCAATTTCGCCCAAAACAGCCTTACTCACTGGTTTGCCTATACTGGGAACAATAAAGCCGGGAATGGGCCCACTGCAATTATGCAAACTTATGATTCCTCAACTTTGGCACCCAACGGAACAATAGGGGCAAAAACCATTTATGAATACAATCTTAATCCTGTGGTCCCGGGCATTCAGGTCATTACCGCAAAGGGTACGGATCTATACGGAGGATTTCCGACTATACCGACTATTAATGGTTACCAATATAATTATGCCATCTTGTTGGGGTCAACATCGGTCACTCACTCCTCAAGTTCAGGAACCCAGGGAGGGTATATCAGAGGGATAAGCTATAAAATTAATGTTCCTCTGAGCCCCACAACCCAGCCCTATACCATGACTTATGCCTACGCAATGGTTTTGGAAAACGGGACCCACGATTCTTATCAGCAACCAAAGTTCTCGGCAACTCTAACGACCAACGATAGTGTAATCGCCTGTGCTTCCCCCAGCTATTTTCTTCCTACGTTCAATGATGTTGCTCCCGGACAAATTGGGGCCACCTTAGATACGGCCACGGCGTAGCAAAATGGATTCATTCTCAGCCGTGTGCCATCTCCCAATCAGAATCCCAATCCAAATATTCCTGGTGCAGCACATTTGCAGGATATATGGACCAAAGGATGGACAGAAGTAACCTTTGATTTATCACCTTATCGAGGACAACAGGTAACGTTGACCTTTGAGTCGGATAATTGTATACCGGGCGGACATTTTGCATATGCATATGTTGCTCTTAGAAATAGCTGCGCCGGTCTTGTTATCAGCGGTGATTCATTGGTATGCGTCAACAGCAATTTAACCTATTCCGTTCCGGCATTAACAGGGGCAAGTTATGAATGGTTAGTTCCTTCTGACTGGAAAATAATTTCAGACAGTGCTAATACCAATATCCTGAAGGTCATATCGGGAACCCAGAAAGGTCTGATGATTGTAAGAGAGCAAAATAGTTGCACAAACCTTGTCGATACACTTAAGGTAAATACATCTTTTCCTGGTTTGGGAGGAAACCTGAATGGAGCTGCGACGGTTTGTGCAGGAATCAATTCGCAAACTTTATTGTTGAATGGATACCTAGGAAATGTAAGAAAATGGATATCCTCAACTGATGGATTGAACTGGCTGGATGTGGCCGATACCAGCAACACTTTGACCACAAAGAATTTGACTGCCACCACAATTTATAAAGCACTGGTTCAGAACGGACCTGTGTGCGCTCCGGACTCCAGCTCACCCGCGACTGTCCTAGTCGACCAGAAAAGTGTCGGTGGCAACCTGAGCCCTTTGAGTACAAACATCTGCAAAGGACAAAACCTTGGCGGCATTTTGACTTTAGTGGGCAAAAACGGCAAGATTGTAAATTGGCAATCATCGCAGGATAATGTTAATTGGCAAGATGTAAATCCTCAAAATACCGATTCAATATTTAGTGTTATCGGCCTGGGTCTTTCAAGCCAATTCAGAGTTATTGTAAAAAATGGTGTGTGCGAACCTGATACAAGTTCCCTTGCNNAGGAGTCAAAGTGTTTAATACAGCATTTCCGCAGGCATTTATAGACCCGGCTGATACCACCATTTGTTATGGTGAACTTGCATCATTAAATGCATTAATTACGCTCGGGAGTAAATATACCTGGACAAATACGAGTCCTTTAATCAATCAGGGGAACGGAGTCATTGGCTCAATCCCTTTTACAATTAATGCCCAGGCCGCTCCTTTGACAACATCCGATTATGTATTAAGCATCCAAAATGCTGATTGCCCGAATCTTTTATTAGATACTTTTCACGTTAAGGTTTTGCCACAGATATTTGTAAATCCGGGAAGGGACACTAATATTGTCGCAAATCAGCCTTTGCAGCTACAGGCAAGCTCGAGTGATACAACCGGAGATAAATTCACATGGTCTCCCGTTACGGGCCTTAATAATCCAGGAATCCCCAATCCGGTTGCAATTTTGGATGCAAGCGTGGAATCCGTCAAATACACAGTAAGAGCTACAACTGCTGTAGGATGTTACGGTGAAAATCACATCACTGTGCGGGTATTCAAGACGCAGCCTGATATTTTCGTTCCCAATGCCTTCACGCCCGCTAAAAATATAAATAGTTTATTCCGTCCAATTCCGGTTGGTATTTCTTCGCTTCAATTTTTCAGGGTGTATGATCGCTGGGGCCGTTTGGTATATAGTACTTCCCAGATAGGGCAGGGATGGGATGGTACTATCGGTGGAAGGCCACAGGATAGCGACAGTTTTGTTTGGATGGTCAGGGGAACTGATTATAAGGGCAAAACTATTTTCAAAAAAGGCACTATGGTGCTAATTAGATAACAAAAGCCCCTGGTCTATCTTACCCAACATTTGGCAATTTGTGAATCATTCACTCACCATGGAAAAAAATTTAAAAATAAATCGCGATTCACGGGCCGCAGGATTATTATTTCTAAGATCCCTGCTCGGCATCATCTTTTTTATGCAGGGCTTCGGCAAGGTGTTTACATTTACGGTGCCGAAAGTATATCAGATGTTTTTTAAAGAATTTGAAAATACTTTTTTACCCGGGTGGTTAATCAAGGGTACTGCCTATTACACATCCTACGTTGAATTGATCGGCGGCTTTTTATTGATAATCGGATTATTCAGAAAACAGGTTTTGTGGCTGTTATCCCTTGATTTGTTGGTTGTTTCCTTTGGCCATGGATTGAGGGAACCCATTTGGGATCTGCAACATGTTTTCCCCAGGGCCGTCCTTCTGACGCCTTTATTTTTATTACCCGGGGAATGGGATATTTGGAAAGCAGATTCCCTTAGGAAGAAGGAAAGTTAGCATTCTGATATTACCGAATTAGTTCAACTGTACCCTTTAAATAAAATGTTTCACCGGTAAAACATTCCACTTCCAATATATACACATAGGTGTCCACAGGCATATCGCTTCCTTTGAAAGTCCCGTCCCATCCAATGGTTTTATCATTAATGGAAACATTTTCCCGGGAATATAGGACGTCTCCCCAGCGGGAGTATACCCTGAAATATTTAATTGTCCTTAGCCCATGCCCTAACGGACGGAACCGGTCATTTAATCCATCATGATTGGGAGTGAATGCATTGGGTACCCGAATGGCATTTTCAGTACAGGCAAGCATGACCGTTACAGGAGCCGTTGCCGAACATCCGTTGGCGGTTGTTACAGTTACTTTGTATGTAATCGGAGAATCGGGTTTACATTCCGGTGCAGAACAATCGGCACAGGTCAAATAGGTGGGCGGCGACCAGTTCCAGGACACAATATCCGGGCTGCCGTTTGCTTCCAAATTTATGCTGCTGCCCGCAGGGATTGTTATTCTCGGAAGAGTGGTTACTGTGGGCAATGGTTTGACGTTTACAGCGATTTTTGCAGTATCGGCAAAACAATTATACCGCTCGGTTCCAATGACGGTATAAACTGTAGTAACATCCGGCCTGGCAATGGCAGTATTGTTTTGAATATTAGTCAAGCTGCTGTTGGGTTGCCACTGATAGTGATCGGCCCCGTTTACCTGTAAGGGAACACTGTTTCCAAAACAAATGGTGGTATCGCCGGGATATTGAAGTACAAATGTGGGTACTATAAATACCGTATCATTTACGGCAACCGAACAGCCTGAAGGCGCTTGGACCTGCAATCCCACCAGAAATTTGCCACGGGTGCTATAATCAAAACTCTGGTTGGAAGTATTAGTGATCAGGCTGTCATTACCTGTTCCAAAATTCCAATAATAAGTCAATGGTTCCTGCAGACTATCTGCCACCATGCTCAGGACTTTCGGATTAAAAACAATTCTACCGGTGTCACATGAAAGGATGGAAGGTCCTAGAAGAACATGCAAGGTGTCCATGATTAGCTTGTTGTCAAAAGGGAAGGTGGCTTGGCAGCCTGTGGAATCTGTGAGTATAAGTGCAGGAGTGAAGACTCCGGGGATTATATAAATGTGGGTTGCCAGGGTGTCCTTTGTCGTGAGAACGGTACCGTCCCCAAAATCCCATGTATAGGAGTTTGCGTAGCTAGCCGTTGCATGTAAAGTATCCAACGCTGGTATGCAGGCCTGCAGGATGCTGGACCGAAGAATGGCAAAGGGTCCTTTTACGGTTACTGAATCCTGATAGGAGGTTGAAATTCCGTTGGCACCATAAGCGGTCAGTGTTACTAAATATACGCCGGGCAGGTTGTAGGTATGACTTGGGGTAGGATTATTTTCAGCAGTGGCCCCGTCACCGAAATCCCAATGCAGGCTAACTGCGTTAAAAGTATTACTCTTAAAATAAGCGACCATCGGAGGACAGTTCGCATGATTAATGTATTGCGTGGTATACGTAAAATTGGCAAAGATATTTTTGACGATGACAAGTTGAACCGAAGTATCGGTACAGATACCAGCAGCGCTCCCGTTGGCCACCAGGCGGACAGTGTCATTCCCAAAATTTGGAAATGCGTGGGTAACAGAATCAGGTGCTGTGGAAGTTGAACCGTCATTGCTGAAATACCACTGATAAGTGACCCCGGGTGCGCCTATAGAACTGTTATAAAAAGTAACCGGACTGCCGGGTGCGATATCAGTCGGACTCCAGTAGAAATCGGCTTTGGCCCCGTTTATGACAACCTTGCTGCCGAAAGCCAATTTTGCTTTTGCAGTACAGCCATTGGAATCAGTTACTGTAAGACTGGGTGTATAATTTCCCGGAAAGGCATAAACATGCATCACAGTATCAGAAGTTGTATCCGAAACAGAGTTGCCATCTCCGAAATTCCATTGCCATTTCACTATGGGAACGCCATTTGTGCCTTTTGAGGAATCTGTAAAAATGACCGGCGTGTAATAACAAACATGGTCCTTTACCCCAAAGGACGCAACAGGCCCGCTTACATTGATGGCAATGAAATTACTGGTGTCATAACAGGAAAAATATTTGGATTGAATAATAACCCTAATACTATCAGATCCTGGTCTAAGGGCATTAAGCGTTCCGTTGTAGGTTGTCTGGAAACCGCTATTCCCCTGGGGAGAAATAGTAGTACTGTCCTTGTACTGCCAATTAACAATGTTATAG
>PLCH01000439.1:4647-6604 GCA_003135585.1 Chitinophagaceae bacterium | reverse complement strand
GTGTATTTCTCACTCAAAAGCTGGGTGGGGAGCAGGAATTGCAACTGAGCTATTCCCGAAGGATCGACCGCCCAGGTTTCTTCCAGTTATTTCCTTATATAGACTATTCAGATTCACTGAACCTAAGTAAGGGTAACCCTGACCTGAAACCACAATTTACCAATTCATTTGAATTGTCATATCAGAAAACCTTTCCTGGCAACAATACCTTTATTGGTTCGGCTTATTATAAACAGACGACCAACCTTATCACCCGTTTTCAGAGTAAGGGAATCAACCCCGTGAACGATTCACTGGTGTTCATCAGTACCTATATCAATGCCAGGTCTGCCTTTGTGGGTGGTCTTGAATTAATAAGCAGGAATACGATTACCAAATGGTGGGATATCACCAGCAGCGTCAATATCTATACTTCCAAAATAAATTCCGACGATACCTCTATTTCCGCGACGGGCCAAACCTATAGCNNAGATTATACTTCCAGAACAGTTTTGCCGCCAGGCGGAAGCGCCAACAACGGCGGGGGTGGCAGGGGATTTGGACAGACAGTAACCGGCAATGCGCAAGGATATTCCAAACCGAGTGGTGGGGCCGATGCCTCTATTAAATATGAATTCCTGAAAAACAAAGCAGCTTCTCTTACCCTTAGTGTGAGTGATATATTCAGAACCCGGGTAAATGATGTATTTACCCAGGCCTCTGGTTTCGCACAGGAAGTGGAACGCAGAAGAGATCCGCAGTTTTTCCGAGTTCAGTTTAATTACCGGTTTGGAAAATTTGATGTAGCACTGTTCAAAAGAAAGAATTTAAAAGGGGATTCAGAGAATATTCAAAATGGCATGCAGGGAGTCCAGCANNCTCCGTGAACTTCAAAACGAGTCAGTCTAAATGATCCGGGTCATGGGGAAGTCCGGGGAATCCCCTTCCGGATAATTCTGATACAGGATGCCCTCCTGAAGGATGCACTATAAAACATTTTCCTCCCTGTAATCATATTCCTCTTTTATTTTTTTTACCATTTCATTGATGGCAGTTTTAGGATTGGGATTTANNCTTTCGTTGTAAGGCTGTTAATTTTTCAATAAATTCTTCAGACATTTCCTTTTTCTTTTGATAGAGTCCGTTTAATTTATCAAATAACAATTCTTTGTCCCGCCTCATTTCATTTTCGGATTCGGCCATCTGAGTCAATTCCAGTTTGGCCAACGCAATATCATAGGGCCCAACGCTCATTATGAGCTTGGATAAAAGCGGGCCGGTCTCAATAAGTATGATCAGCAAAGAAATCAGAAGATTGGCCCAGAATACACTGGGTTCCTGCTTTGACAAGTCTGATAGCGCCTTGTTACGTTCGAGGAATCCGACATCCGAAATCAGCGTGGCTTCATATTGTTTGCGTTTTAACTCGTTGTTTGCTTTTAGGTTGTTGAGGATACTATCCTGGTAAAGGATTTGCTGGTTGAGCAGGCGCAATTCCGGGGAAAACTGTTGCAGGGCTGCCAGGTAGGCTTCCTGTTTTAACCTCGTAAGCCTTTCAATGCCTCTTTGCATGGAACCTCCCGTTCCGTCGGCTTCCTTGACGTATGCCTCCTGCAAATGGCGGAGGCTGTCTTCAATAGATAATTTTCTTGTTGTAAGCCGGCTCCTTTCCTGCCCTGAAATAAAAAGCACATTTTCATTTTCGATTTGTAACAAACTATCATTTACCTGGATCTTTTTATGACGATTCTCCATGACTTTTACATCAATTTCCTTCTCAAAGATCTTCAGTTCAAGTGGCCTTGCTATGATAAACCCAATTAATAAAGCAAGCACCATACGGGGAACCGTCATTGCGAATTGTTTGCGGGCAGAAATACCATACTTGCGCATGGTAGCTACAAGAAAACGGTCGAAATTAAAAATGATCAAGCCCCATATAATGGCAAATGCAAACGCCCATAGCCAGTTGTCAAAC
>PLCH01000439.1:0-4642 GCA_003135585.1 Chitinophagaceae bacterium | reverse complement strand
AGCAAAGTCCTTTAATAATTTCTGATGCGCACCGGCGCACCACCAGAGAAAATGGGTATCAGATGAGTTCTTGCTTCCGCTAAAGGAATCATACGTATACAGGCCGTTCTGCCGGCCATTGCTATCAGCAGCCATAGTTTTGCGATTACGATAAATAAAATTGTTGAATAGCAGTCGAAGCCGGAACAAACACCAAACGGCAAAAACCAGGAGNNTACGCAATCCGCCTGAAGGCTTTTCAATTTTGATCCCATTTTTCATTAATGCATCATGGACTGCTTTTGCGAAACCTGGAGCGTTTGCCTCATCGCCATGGATGCAAATCGTCTCAGCAGTTATAGGAATTCTTTTACCGGTTGTTGAAGTGACAGTTCCCTGCTGGAGCATTTGAAGAACCTGCCCAACTGCAATTGAGGGATCTTTTATCACAGCAGAGGGTTCCTGCCGCGGGGTGAGGCTCCCGTCTTCACTATAGGTTCTGTCTGCAAAAACTTCATGGACAAATCCTAAATGATGTGCAGCCGACTCTGTTTGCATCTCGCTCCCGCTCAGGCCATAAAACAAAAGAGAAGAGTCAATTTCCTCTATTGCGGTGCAGATAAAAGAACAGACCCCTTCGTCCCATGCAGCCCGATTGTACAAAGCCCCGTGTAGTTTTACATGATGAAGTTTGGTGCCGAACTCAGAGCAGATTGTTTGCAGCCTGTTTATTTGCTCAGAAATAATCACAGGTAAATCCTCGGCCCTTAGCTGGTTATCCATCAGGTCTATCCGTCCAAAATTCTTCCTATCCGGATAAGAGGGATGGGCGCCAATGGCAACGCCATGTTGCAATGCCATTTCAACAGTTTGGCGCATAGTCTCCATATCTCCCGCATGAAATCCGCAGGCAATATTTGCAGAACTAATATAGGTCATCAGCTCCCTGTCATGGGGAAACCCTTCCCCCAGGTCACAATTGAGATCAACACTCAGCATGTCATTGCATTTAGCCTTTCAAGACAGGCGTGCTGGAGAACTTTCAGTTCCTGTTGCTGGGATAGTAATAATTCTTCCGCCTTTTCCAGACTCACTATTTTGAACTGAATCGCATCACAAGGTCGCAATTGAGCAAGCTTCGGAAGATGAACTGAAATGACGTGTCCGATTCTGGGGTAGCCACCGGTGGTTTGATGGTCAGCCATTAAGGCAATTAACTGGCCTGCTGGTAATAATTGCAGGGTCCCAAAACCAACTGCAGAAGAGATCAATTCAAGAGGTTTTGCCAATTCAAGGGCCAGTCCTTTTAAATGATAACCCATCCTGTCGGATGAGGGATGAATGATAAAATTATTTTCAAGGAAATTAACCCTGGAAGCCTGCGTCAGGTCATTCCATTCATTACCCTTAACCATGAAGATTTCGTGGAGATGACGATAGACTTTTTTGATGTTGACCTGCCATGGTAATATCCTGATATTTTTTTCCTCTTTCAGGAAACGGGGAAAATAAATGGTACTTTCCCTAAGAGAGATTTCATCCCCTTTCTGAAAAGGGTGGCCGCCCAGTCCTCCGACGGCTGCTTTTAAGTTGGTGCTGAAGCTATCCAACCATTTCTCCACACACAAACCTCCATGAACACCGACGTAGCACCTGGCTCCCCATTTTAATTTCGGAAAATGCAAAAGGGTGTTTTTTCTCATCACCACGGGTTTCCAGAGCGGAATGGCTTCGTCATTGAGCATGGGAGAGAAATCACCACCAGTAATAGCAATCATTGCGTTTTGCTCAAATAATATTTGGGGTCCGGGGAAATGTATTTCCATCAATGCCTCTTCACCGTTATTTCCGACCAGTATATTGGCGATCTGCGACGCAAATAGATCCATTGCTCCTCCCGGATTTACGCCCCAATTGCCATGTCCATAGCGCCCCATGTCCTGGATGGTGTCGAGTATGCCCGGCTTTATAATGACTAAGGACATTTTTGAAGAATATCTTTAAGGAAGCCGCCCTGAAATCCGAAAGCGTTTATCTTTTTGATATAAGGGGCTGACGTTTTATTTACTAAAAATAACTGGTTGTGCTCCTATTAAGAAATGTTGATAAATAAAGCCATAAATAGTTTGAATAAAAAGATGTTGCGCAATTATCTAAGTAAGTGACAAAACAAACACAAACAAAATGCATAACATCCGGACAAATTTCAGCAAATTCTATGGGATTTGCAAAGAGCTCTTTGGAAAAGACGTTGATAGTAGAAAGAATTTTCAGTTTTATCCAGTAAAACCAAAAATGAATGATTTGGAAGTGGTTTCATTGGCCTGCTGTGAGGAGGCTTTGGGTATAGATTCAGAAAATTTATTATGGAGTAAATTAAAAAAGGATTATCCTGGCTTGTTTCCAAATCTTATAGACCGTAGCCGGTTTTAACCGACGACGAAAACGGCTTGTCTCTTTTATCATGCAGGTTCAGGAGCATGTTTCCCGTAGGCTTGAAAACCTAAGCCGGACGATGGTTGTAGAAAGTATTCCGGTTCCTGTAATCAAGCTTACAAGGGAAAAAAGTTATAAAGCATCAGGAAATCATTTGATACCGTTCCTGCCAAAGGATATAATGCCATTAATAAAGCATAGTTCATAGGATACAAGCTACATGTGGTCATTTTTGACAATGGAGTGGTTCAGCAAAGCGGGATCACAAAAGGTAATGTTCATAATATTAACTTTTTAAAACAAATAAATGATTTGCCCGGTGAAAAACAGATTTTGGGTGACAGACCATATTCCNNCAGGCGATGAAACCGGGATTCAAAAATCTTTTTTTGGATATTCAAGGAATAAATTCCTCCTGCGAGATTGGATAAAATTGCACGTAGTCCCCGGGTTTCAAAGTTACGGGTATCGCCCTCGACGGATTGAATAATTGCAAGGGAGTTCTTCCTAGGATTTGCCAACCCCCCGGGCAGTTCAATGGATAGATGCCCGTTTGACTACCGGCGATCCCTACACTCCCCGCTGGAACAGGCACCGGTGTCTGTTTTCTAGACATAACAAGTTTCTCATCCACCTCTCCCAGATAGGAAAACCCGGGCAGAAACCCAATCATGTACACCCTGTAAATTTTTGATACATGCAACTGAATGATCTCATCCTTTGATAATCTCTTCATCTCAGAAACAAAATCAAGGTCGATACCGAATTCATTGTTATAGCAAACCGGAATGCGCACAAGTTGCTCTCCGGGTTTTTCTTCCGAAGGGGATGCATTTGCCCAGGCTTCTTCGAGCTTACTCTTCATAAACTGAAAAACGGTCGAGGATATAAAATGTTTTTTTTTGATCAAAACAGGATCATAGAATATAGTCAGGGAACTGTATGCGACTATTAAATCTTTTACCCCTTCCAATGCTCTTTCTGATAACCATTGCTGCATGCCCAGCACTTTACGGTTGAGTGACTCATTGATACGGTTGCCCAGATCTATAGTCACAGCATTGTCCCCAATAGGAAATATGACAAATTTACTTTCCAAAAGATTTTCCTTTTAATAACCGCAATAGCAACTGCATGCTTTGTTCATACGTATTTTTATTTGAGTATGCCTTCTGCCGGTTGCTTAAATGAAGAAAAACAAGGTCCTGCTAAGTAGGATACAAGACAAAAAACTAAACAGTTCAAGATAAGCATTTTAGTGAAAGTAATATCCATCCGCAGGTTTATTACCTTTATCAATTTTTTATTTTGACTGTTATACTGTAAACTTGCACGCCAACAGACCTGTCTAAAACCATTTAATTGAATTATGGCTAAGAATTTATTGATTGTGGAGTCTCCTGCGAAAGCCAAGACCATCGAAAAAATCCTGGGTGAAGATTTTGAGGTAAAAAGTTGCTATGGTCATATCCGGGACCTGGAAAAAGGTGATATGGGGATTGACGTAAAGAATAGCTACAAACCGAGATATATCGTACCTGCTGAAAAACAAAAAGTAGTAAAGGAATTGAAATCTGTGGCTAAAAAATCAGGTGAAGTGTGGCTGGCGACGGATGAGGACCGGGAAGGAGAAGCGATAAGTTGGCATTTGTGCGAAGTGTTGGGTTTGAATCCAAAAACAACCAAACGAATCGTTTTCCACGAAATAACCAAACCTGCCATTCAATCTGCCATCAAACAGCCCAGGACAGTGGATATGAATTTAGTAGACGCACAGCAGGCCAGGAGAATTTTAGACAGAATCGTCGGATTTGAGTTGAGTCCCGTCCTTTGGCGCAAGATGAGTATGAAGAACAACCTTAGCGCTGGACGCGTTCAAAGTGTTGCTGTCAGGATTATTGCCGAGCGGGAAAGAGAGATCAATGCATTTACTCCTGTCAGTACTTTTAGGATAGAAGCACTATTTACAGCAAAAGATACCAGCAACAATAACGTCAGCTTTTCCGCAGAAGGAAAAAAATATGCTTCGGCGGACGGCGCTGAAGAATTCTTAAAAAGTTGCATTGGCGCCGAATTTGGTATAACTGATATCCAGGTCAAACCAGGCAAGAAATCTCCCGCCTCTCCCTTTACTACTTCTACGCTTCAACAGGAAGCTTCCAGGAAATTGGGTTATTCCGTAAGCCGGACCATGCTGCTTGCGCAAAAATTGTATGAAAGCGGGAAA
>PLCH01000497.1 GCA_003135585.1 Chitinophagaceae bacterium | reverse complement strand
CTATACAATCTTTCCGTCCTTCATGTGCAGGATACGGTCGCTCATCTGGGCGAGTTCTTCGTTATGGGTGACAATAAGAAAGGTCTGCCTGAATTTGCTTCGCAGGTCAAAGAAAAGCTGGTGCAATTCCCGGGCATTAGCCGAATCCAGGTTGCCGGTGGGTTCATCNNCTGCTACTCTTTGCTGCTCACCGCCGGAGAGGGCCCCCGGTTTATTTTCAAGCCGGTTACCGACACCCAGCGTTTCCAATAAAATTGTGGCCTGCGCCTCCACTTCTTTTTTTTTGCGACCCGCGATCCAACCGGGGATGCAGGTGTTTTCAAGAGCGCTGAATTCAGGCAATAAATGATGAAACTGAAAAACAAAACCGATATGCCGGTTCCGAAAAGCGGCTAATTGGTTACCCTTAAGTTCATTTACCTTTTTGTTTTCCAATAAAATAGTTCCCTTATCGGGTTCATCAAGCGTACCTAAAATATGCAGGAGGGTACTCATACCGGATCCAGAAGGCCCTACAATGCTTACGATCTCCCCTTTGCCAATTTCGAGATCCACTCCTTTTAAGACCCAAAGGGTCCCGTAATATTTATGAATATTCCCCGCTTTTAACATATCGCTGAATTAAATGGATAACTATTCTCCCAGCCTGAAGTTTATGCTCAAATATCGGTAAAAAGCCCTTCCATCTCAACAAATTACGGACAATTACCCGCCGCCGCTAAAGTTAAATCTTCACCGTTATTTGGTGGTTTCGTTTTAAAAATTACTTTTGCGGAAAATTAAGCCCTGCAAAGGGCGGGAAACAAGGTCTGAGTTCAGGGAAATGAGGCTGTATTTATCTCCCTATTAAAAACTATTCAGAAAAATTAAAACAAGGAAAAGATGTTTTGGACACTTGAATTAGCCAGCTACCTCGAAGATGCCCCCTGGCCCGCTACCAAAGATGAATTGATTGATTATGCCATACGTTCCGGAGCCCCGATTGAAGTGGTGGAAAATTTACAGGAACTTGAAGACGAGGGAGAAATTTACGAAGGCATCGATGATATATGGCCTGATTACCCGTCTCAGGAAGATTTCTTTTTTAACGAGGATGAATACTAAAGTTGATTTTTAAAAACCCGGATATTCCTTTGTAAACCATTCCAGACCCCGCCCTTAGTTTTCAAATGCTTTTTGCGTCACTGTCCTTCAGGAATTCAGGCCCGTCCAAAAAAAACTTTTTACGTGCAACAGCTTCTTCTCCGCTTCCTGACTTCCTCAAAAAAAATGTAGGCAAAATTATTTTGTCCCTGAAGATAAAATTCTCTTTTAAGGCAAGGATACCGCCTATGCTTGCATCGCGGAGGAATTACCCATCCTATTTTTGAAATAGTTGTTTATCAGGATATATGGTTGGCCATAAACTCTTGTGGCCGTAAAATCCTAAAGGTCTGCGCAAAGGCACGAAAGAAGAATTTCTCCCGAAACAGTTTAATAGTCGCAAATAATAAACACAGGCGGGGGCGTAAATAAACCATCCTGAAAAATCGAGTATGTTTAGCTGTGCTTTTCATTCTTAGGTTTAACCCCTCGTCCGCTTGCTGCGAGGTAGTTTATTTTTCCATCTGATTGATGATAGTCTCAGTAATGCCGGTAAATGAAAAGCCACCATCATGAAACAGGTTTTGCATGGTTACCATTCTGGTGAGATCACTAAATAAGCTTGCGCAATAAGCGGCACATTCATCTGCAGTTGCATTCCCAAGGGGACTCATTTTTTCAGCATAGGAAAAAAATGCGTCAAAGCCTTTTACTCCGCTTCCGGCCATTGTACGAACAGGAGATTGGGAAATGGTATTAACCCTCACCTTCTTTTTCAAACCATAATAATATCCAAAGCTTCGCGTAACGCTTTCGAGCAAAGCTTTTGCATCGGCCATTTCGTTGTAATCAGGGAATACCCTTTGGGAAGCGATGTATGACAATCCAACCACACTTCCCCATTCGTTCAGGGCATCCATGTCCCAGGCGGTGCGCAGGATGCGGTGAAGTGACATGGCAGAAATATCCAGTGTTTTTTGATTGAAGCTATAATCTATTTCGGTATAATGTTTCCCCTTGCGCATATTTAGGCTCATGCCAATAGAATGCAATATGAAGTCTATTCCGCCTCCAAAATGCTTCATGGATTCTTCAAATAATTTTTTAAGGTCTTCCATATTGACTACATCCGCTCCGATGACAGGAGCTTTCACCGTTTCCCCTAATTTATTAATCTCGCCCATCCGAAGTGCAACAGGTGCATTGCTTAATACGAGTTGAGCTCCTTCATCGTGACAACGCAAGGCTGTTCTCCAGGCAATTGATCTTTCATCCAGTGCACCAAAAATAATTCCTTTTTTCCCTTTAAGCAGATTAAATGACATAAGTATATTTTTGATTTATCGGAGCCAAAAATAAGTGTTATTTAGTTCAGTCCGGGCTAGTTGGTCACCATCTCTCTCGCGTTCTCAAGTGCTGCAGCGGTAGGTTTTTCGCCGCTCAGCATTTTTGCAATCGTAGTAATCCTTTCTTCCTGTTNNTACTCTTTGAATACGAAATAATGCGCGTCTGCCTTGCCGGCGATCTGTGGCTGGTGGGTGATACAGATCACCTGCCGCTTCTGTGACAACCCTTTTAATATAATGCCAACCTGTCTCGCAGCTTCACCGGAAATTCCCGAATCAATTTCATCAAATATGAGTGTGGGCAGGTCGATGGATTGGGCCACGAGCGATTTGATGCAAAGCATCAGCCGGCTTAGCTCGCCCCCTGATGCAACTTTGCGGATGGGTTCGGGGCGGTTGCTCCTGTTCGCATCAAAAAGAAATTCCACCTTATCCATTCCATAATTGTTCAGCGCAGTCTGCTCCAGCTGAACCGTTAATCGGGCATTGGGCATGCCTACCTGGAGGAGCAATTGATTTACTTTTTGTTCCAGTGTTTTTACCTGGGCCTGCCGGTTTTTTGAAATCAGCATCGCCAATTCTTTTGCATGTTGCAATAATTTGTCTGCATTTTTTTCCATGGCCAGCTTGGTCTCCTCAATATCCAACACTTCCTTTAACTTTTTCTCCAGTTCAATTTGAATGGCTAACAATTGGCTGGTCTTTTGAACGCCGTGCTTCTTCAGCAGCTTATAGCCTGTTGATATTCTTTCATTGACCTGTTCAATGCGCAGTGGGTCGTAATTTATATGACCGTTTATGAGCTCCGCTTCTTCGGCTATATCCTGNNAGTCGTTCCACCAGTGAACCCAGATCCGGATGATAAGATGCAAAAGAATGCAGGAGGTTGGCTGTTATTTTTAATTGCTGGATCACGGGCACTTCCCCTTCTTTAAGGTCCTGGTAGACTTTTGTCAGGGCATTTTTAATGCCTTCTGAATTGGCAAGCAATTTTAATTCGCTATCCAATTCTTCCAGTTCATTTTCCTTAAAGGAAGCTTCCGCCAATTCGTCGTAGAGATATTGATGATAGCCTGCTTCCTTATTGAATTGTGCCTGCCGCTGAACCAATCCAGCCAGCTCTTTTTTTACATTTGAAAATTCCCTGAACAGGGAATCATACCGGGATACCAGTTCATGATGTCCGGCCAAAGCGTCCAATACCTCTCTTTGAAAATCAGTTTCCCCAAGTTCAAGGACATCAAACTGCTGATGCAGGTCCACCAGCAGGGAACTCAACCTGCGGAGCAGGTCTAAATTTACCGGTCCATCATTTACAAAGGCCCTCGATTTTCCATTGGCGCCGATTTCTCTTCTTATTATGATCTCAGGAGTCAGGTCAATATCGTTTTCGATTAAAAAGCTGCTGACATCTTTTTTATTATCAGTCGTAAAAATCCCCTCAATGAAACATTTCTTCTCACGGTCCAGTAAAACCGAACCATCTGCCCTTTCCCCGAGGATCATGGACAAGGCCCCCATTAATATTGACTTTCCCGCACCTGTTTCACCTGTAATGGCATTAAGCTTATCTGAAAAATCGATGCTGATTTCATCGATGATCGCNNGCATAGAATAAGCAAATTAATTAATTGGCAGCTTCAAAAAATCATAAAATTCCCACATTCCGGGCTACTCCCCTTTGCATCTGGCCATGCCTGCCTTTGCTTTCTGATCAAGCGAATTTTTATAATCGTGGTCTTTTATGGCCACACATTTTTGAAAATAACCGATCGCCTGGGAGGGATCCTGCCTTTTTTCATAAATATAACCCAGCTGCAAAGCGGCCTTTGCAGCAAAATATTCCCGTTGCTTTTCCCCCAGCCGGATCGTGGTCAGGTAGGCGGCGATGGCTTCTTCTTTCCTGCCCAAATTNNGATGGTAGCCTCCATCGTTGAGAAGTCTGGTTTTTAGCAATAATTTATTTGGCCAGCGCCCGCTTTTTGCATCCTTGAGGGCCAGTTTGTCCGCTTCAGTTACTGTATTCCCTCTTTCGATGACTTCCCGGCGTTATTCCTCCGCTTTTTGTTCATCATCCTTTAAATAATAATACCAGCTTATTTTTTGCAAACCCTCTTTCAGGTAGAATTTACCTTTAAAGCGACGGGAGAATCTTTCGAGGTAAACAACTGCATCCCCATCCAGGTGGTTCAAGGCTGCGGAGCCCATTTCAAAATCCCAGACCGGCATGTCAAAGTATTCCGGGGAACTATTTTTTTGAAGCAGGATGCCCCGTGCATATCCCGACTGCTGATTATTCAGGGCAAGGTTGGCAGAAAGAAAAGTAAATAACAGGTTATTTTTTACATCCATTTTATTTTTAAAATATACGCAAATGCTTCTTCCTTCCTGTTTTCTATATAATATTTAAGGTAGAGCCAGTAAAAAATAGCTTCATCATGAAAAATCCTGGCCAGGGGATCGCTTTGTACGGTGAACTGTTCCAACTCCTTCATGCCGTCTTTGATGGTTCCTTTAATATTTAACAGGTTACCCAGCCATCTGTACCCGTCCGGAATGGTGCCTGCCACTACCTGCATGGCGCCGTGCAGCATGGCATTTGCTGTGAAGGAGGGAAATGCCTGAGCATTTTCCCTGCACTGTAAAAATGAGCGCCGGAATTCCCATCCGGCATCCCAGCTATAACCGAATTTTATTTTTACCGCAGCCCATTGGAAATGGATAATGGATTTGGTAAAAAGATAAAAGGGGGAGTCTTCCGGGCCCTGGCTCATTAAAGCAAGCCTTTTTTCAAGCCTGTCTTTTCTTGTTTTGTATTCTGCCGGATCTTCGTTGAAAAACAAGATAAAAAAATCGATGTAGTTTTCCAGGAAATAGGGAATGAGGTTGTCAGGGTTTGCTTTCTTTTCTTGATCGATCTGTTCCTGACCTGCTTTTAACCTGAGTTGAATGACCTGCTGATAGGCCAGCTGGCAGCCGGGATTAAAATCAAATGTCTTTTGGGCTGATAGGGAAAAGGGCAAAAGCGCGGACAAAAAAAGAATGGCGGAGGAAAATAAATACCGCTTCATGGGCGCAAGATAGGTCACCAGGTCCAAAATAGCGGACTGGCTTTTATGCCGGCGGACAAACAAGGGGTTGAATTTGGATTTGAACAAACTATCGCTGAAAAAAAGTCTGCCTATTCTGCGCTGACCCAAAAAAAAAGCTGACCATTGCCAGTCAGCTCAACTATTTTTAAGGGCTCCTGCAAATGGAGTTTTTCTTTTACTTTACTTCCACTGCATCGTTCAGTTCGTTGTCCACCAGGATGCGGCCGCAGTTCTCACAAACGATGATCTTCTTGCGTTGACGAATCTCACTTTGTCTTTGCGGGGGAATGGCATTAAAGCAACCGCCGCAAGCATCCCGGACAACCGGAACAACCGCAAGTCCGTTCCGGTAATTACCCCGGATACGATCATAGGAATGAAGCAACCGGGATTCCACCTTTTCCCTTGCTTCCGCAGAAAGTTTAGCAAAATGTTTTTCCTCTTTTTCGGTGGCAGCGATGATCTTTTCGAGTTCCTCTTTTTTATTTTTCAAGACTCCTTCTTTGACACCAATGTTTTTCTTTGCTTTTTCCAGCAGGGCCACTTTTTCCGCAATTTCCTCG
>PLCH01000023.1 GCA_003135585.1 Chitinophagaceae bacterium | reverse complement strand
GGAGTGAACTGCGGTTGCTTTAATATTTCCACATTCCTCGCGCCTTTATCCAGAACTGATTTTGTGGCGGCATCGAGGTCACCACCAAATTTTGAAAATGCTTCCATTTCACGATACAATGCCTGATCGAGCTTTAGCGTACCAGCTACTTTTTTCATGGATTTTATTTGAGCATTTCCACCCACGCGGCTTACAGATATACCCACATTAATTGCAGGACGAATTCCGGCATTAAACAAGTTACCCTCTAAAAATATCTGCCCGTCTGTAATTGAAATAACGTTGGTTGGGATATACGCAGATACATCTCCCGCCTGTGTTTCAATAATAGGTAATGCGGTCAAAGACCCACCACCTTTTACACGGTGCCTGATATTTTCTGGGAGATCATTCATCTTTTGAGCAATCTCATTTTTCGAAATAATTTTTGCTGCTCTTTCCAAAAGGCGGCTATGCAGGTAAAATACATCTCCCGGATAAGCTTCACGTCCCGGAGGCCTCCTTAACAATAAGGATACCTCGCGATAAGCTACGGCTTGTTTACTTAGATCGTCGTAAATAATTAGCGCAGAACGACCGGTATCTCTAAAAAACTCGCCGATGGCTGCACCGGCAAATGGTGCGTAAAATTGCTGTGGTGCAGGATCTGAAGCGGAAGCAGCTACGATGGTTGTATATTCCATTGCACCGTTATCTTCCAATACTTTCATCACATTCGCTATGGTAGAAGCTTTTTGGCCTATCGCAACATATATACAATAAACAGGATTACCAGCTTTATAAAATTCTTTTTGATTGATGATTGTGTCGATGCAAATAGCACTCTTGCCCGTTTGCCTGTCGCCGATNNCCCGTTGGCCGCGGCCGATTGGAATCATGGCGTCAATTGCTTTTATACCAGTTTGCAGAGGTTGTTTTACCGGCTCCCGAAAAATTACACCCGGTGCTTTACGTTCGAGTGGCATTTCATAAAGTTCTCCTGTGATCGGGCCTTTCCCATCTATTGGCTCTCCGAGAGTATTAATAACCCTGCCGGCTAAACCATCACCCACTTTAATAGAAGCAATTTTGCCTGTGCGACGCACGGTTCCGCCTTCTTTAATATCGCCACTATCCCCCATGAGCACTACACCCACATTGTCTTCTTCCAAATTCAATGCAATTGCTTTTACACCATTTTCAAATTCTACTAACTCTCCCGAACTAACGTTATTCAATCCATAAACCCGGGCAATTCCGTCACCAATTTGTAAGACCGTTCCAACCTCTTCAAGGTTTGCTTCAACGTCAAAGTTAGTTAGCTGGCTTTTCAGAATTGCTGATATTTCATCTGGTTTAATATCCGCCATAATATTTATTTTTTTTCGAGGTGCAAAGGTAGAATAAGATAAGTGGAGTAACAAAAATGGTTAGACCAAAATGTTCNNTAGCGATTGGATAGAATATTCGCATAATTCTTCATTTGGAATCTTACATTTATTTTTCAAAATTATCTCATGAAAAGACTTTTATTTATTACTTCTATAGGTATATGCGGCCTATTACTATTTTCCCTTCTTCATACCAAACTCCCTAAAAATATCACTGCGCAAAAATCAACTGTTGATCCTGTCAAAATTGGGGAAGATGAAAATGAAGCTGAAGAAGATGGAATTCTTCAGGCTCAGCAAATGGAATTTGAACTCACGAAAGATGTTTCATTAGGATATATACCCAAATTCAGGTTGGTTAATGCTTATGAAAACTTAATGCGGCAGAGAAAGTTAAGCCCCAACACTCCCAGCGGCATCGCTGCGCTAAGCTGGACCGAGCGTGGCCCTAATTCAGATGCTGTCGGACCGAGCAATGGCAATACACGTGCTGGTGGTGGAGTTACGAGTGGCCGTATGCGGGCTATTTGGGTTGATCTTTCAGATGCCACAAATCACACAGTATGGGTAGGTGGTATAGATGGAGGTTTATGGAAAACCGCTGATATATCAACCTCTCCAGCTAACTGGACTCCTGTAAATGACTTTTTTGGGAACCTTGCAATTGCGAGCATCTGCCAGGATCCGTTAGGAACAAAGGATACCATGTATTTTGGTACAGGAGNNGTATGGAAAAGCGTTGATCATGGCGTTACATGGAATCTTCTTGCAAATACAACTACTTTTTTTAATGTTTCAAAAGTTACGTGCGATGCATCAGGCAATATTTATGTATCAACCATAGGAAATGGCAAGGGAATTCAACGTTCTAAGGACGGAGGCATAACCTGGACAAATATTACGCCCGCCGGGTTGAATACTTCTGTTACAGATATGAAATTGAGTACCACTGGAAGAATGCATATTGTTTGCGGCTATTACAATGGCGCAAGTCCCGGCTATCGGTATTCTGACAGGCCGGACACAGTATCTTCTATTGGATGGAAATCTGCCACAACCGCATTTCCGAATGTTCAATACAACTGCGAATTGGCGATTTCGGGGAATACCCTTTACGTATTAAATTCTAATTCATCTTACCAGACACCTCAAATTTATAAATCAACAGATGGCGGTGATACATGGGCTGCAACTGCTTCTTCGCCGCCAGCGGCATCAGGAACCAATGATCTAAGCAGCGGGCAAGCATGGTACAATATGGCATTGGCTGTTGATCCTGCTAACGACAAACATGTATTAGCGGGTGGTTTAAATTGTTACCGTTCCACAAATGGCGGTAACTCATGGACACAAGTTTCAACATGGATTGGAACTTCACTAACCTATGTG
>PLCH01000511.1 GCA_003135585.1 Chitinophagaceae bacterium | reverse complement strand
ACATACATCACAACAATATTGAGCGCACCTGTCTCTATTAACCTCTTGTTTTGTAATTGATTTCTGAAATTTACAGACTGACTACCTAACAACCGATCAGCATAATGTGTACCCTGTAGCCCATTTTTAATGGAATCTTTAAGAATGCGCACTATCTTTCTCATCTTTTCAATAATTTCTTCTTCAGAAATGTTTCCTCTTTCGCTTTCATAAAGAATAGCCAGTTCCAATAGAGAAAGATTTTTATTTTTATTATACTCCAGCATTTCGTTGCATGTAGTAAAGGGTACCTTAATATCTTTTCTTGACAGGACAGGAAGTACCGGCCCTAGTTTTCTTATGGATATGACATCCTCCATTGAGTTCAATTGTGCCTGAAGTAATTCACCGGGAAAACTTTGCGCCTTTATTTCAATAAAAAGAGCATTTTCATCATGCACAATTAAGTAATCATAAGGCATTCCTCTATTAATTATTTCTAAAATCCTGCCTGGTGTCTTACAATAAATCAGGGTTTCGTAAAAGTCTCCCATTATAGAAACTTCGATTCCGTCAATAGCTATAACTTCAATCATGCCACCGCCTGTTGAAATAGCCGTTACGGTCCTGGTTTCTCCAGGGTTACTCAAGGTAATGTGATAGGTATTTAAATGTTTCGCGTTAATATCCCTTATACCAAATTGAACTTTTATACCGGCTTCAGAAATATGATTATCAGATTCCGGCAACCGTTCATCATCGGCTTCCCATCCCAGGAAGCCTCCAAATAGTCCCATATCCGATCCCTGGCCTGTATGCGTGGCCGCTAAAGAGCCGTTCGGATCGAATTCAACTAAAATATTTGTTATATTATTTCCCATCAGGTCCCTGCACAACCTGCCAATCCGCAAGGAAGCAGCACAATGAGAGCTTGAGGGGCCACTCATCACCGGACCTATCACATCATTAAATATACTTGGGAGGTTTTCCATAACTTTTTATTAAATGGTTAATCACATCAAAGATGCTCCTTCCAATATTTTGCCATCGTTTCACGTAGGTGAAGCGAAGTATTTTCTCTTTCATAAATGCCGTGAGAACGCATAGGATAAGACATCATATAAAAAAGTTTATTGTCTTTTATCAATTCATTAGCCAGCATTTCAAAACTCTGGTAATGAACATTATCATCACCGGTGCCGGCAATAATCATTAGTGTACCCCGGAGATTATTTGCAAAATTTATGGGAGAACCATCATGATAACCTTTCGCATTATCGCTGAGCAATCCCATGTACCTTTCCTGGTATGTAGCATCATAAAGCCGTTGATCAGATACAAAAGAAACTGCAAGCCCGGTTTTATAAACATCCGGGTGTCGGAACATACAATTGAGTGTCATTTGGCCACCGCCACTCCAGCCCCAGATTCCAACCCTGGAAGTGTCAATAAACGGATACAAAGTAAAAATCTTTTTTGCCGCATCTGCCTGGTCCTGGGAAGCAAGAATACCTATCTGTCTATAAATAGAATTGCGCCATGCCTTACCCCGTGGCGTTTTGGTGCCACGGTTGTCAATGCTCATAACGATATTGCCTTGTTGAGCCATGTACTGGTCCCAAAGAGCACCCCCTTCCCAATCATCCTGAACCGTAGAACCTGCGGGCTCTCCGTAAACATAAAAAAGTAAAGGATATTTTTTGGAAGGATCAAAATTCTTAGGTTTTATCATCCATGCATCCAGCGTAACGTCGCCGATGTCAACCCTAAAGAATTCTTTTGGGTTTAAATGCAGGACATCATATTTTTCTTTCAGTTCCTGATTATCCTGAAGTGTTCTTATTTCTTTGNNTGTATTTTGAAAAGTTTGAATAGCCCACTCCGAATTTCCGGAAATCTGATAACTGCTTTGCCCGGCATAACTTGCGGGTGTTACTCTTTCAGCCTCACCGCTTCCATCTATTTTGCTTCTGTAAAGATAACGTTGTGTAAAATTGTCCGGAGAGGCAATATAATAGACATAACCAGTTTGAGGGTCAATACAATTTATCTGTACCACATCAAAATTACCTTTTGTAATTAATTTTGATTCTGTTCCATCTCTTGAAACTTTATACAAATGTTTCCATCCGTCCTTCTCGCTNNCATCTAGCCAACGAATGTCATCATGGAGATCCAAAAAATCGGGATCAGTTTCCGTATAAATATTTTTGAGTGACAACGTTTTCACATTTCCAATCCATATTTTGTTTAAATTCTGTGGACGGTTTAGTTGCTGTACCATCACTTCACCGGAATGTGGTATGAAATCCATACGAGCCAGATAATTGTTAGCAGGATCTCCGGGAATCCTAAGCCATTTGGTTTTGCCTCCCGCTGCGGAAATTACACCCACCTTTACGGCAGAAAGTTTGGTACCTACTTTGGGATATGGTAATGGTATTGGTCTTGAATAGATAGAGTCAATATTATCAATCAGATAAAATGTTCCAATATTTTTTGTATCAGATTGCCAATAAGCGATGTATTTTCCATCAGGACTCCATCGGAATCCATCCCTGTCATCCAGTTCTTCTTCATACACCCAATCAAACGTTCCATTAATAATATTTGCTCCACCATCAAAAGTAATTTGTTTATTCATTCCTGTGGAAAGGTCTTCCACATAAATATTTTGCTTACTCACATAAGCTACTTTTGAAGCATCCGGCGAGAATTTTGCAAACATCAATGTTGTTGGTTCCACATTNNCGAGTATTGTATCGCCAAACTCTTCTGGTATTTGTAAAAATTAATAACTCGCCATCATTATCTGACCATTCGTAATTTGCGATTGATAATGGTTGGGTTTCATTTCCCGGAATCAATTGCTTTGCAGATACCAAAACTGTTCTTTTTCCCGTTGAGGCGTCGTAACGTACAATATCACTCCCGCCAAATTCCTTATCATTTTCCAGGGTAGAATAACCCTGGTTGTCTTTCATCCAACGAACGGGTCCAAAGCCTTTCTGTCCATAAGTTCCATTTTTT
>PLCH01000378.1 GCA_003135585.1 Chitinophagaceae bacterium | reverse complement strand
ATAAGCAACTGATAACTTTCCTGCCTTGCTAACGGACAATCCGCTCACTTCCGCACCGGTGCTTATACTTATTCCGAAATTCTTTTCGAAGCTTTTGTCACGCTTCGCCTGCTTGCTAACACTTTTTGATTGTTTCGGATTCCCTTCTTTCACAATCANNGTACTATCCTGATCGTTAGTTTCTGAAATTTTATTAACAACATCATTTGTTGCAGACTCCTGCGATACATTAGTATTTGACTTTTCCGAGATTCCTGATGACTTGTTTGCGTTATTCAAAGGAGTTGCTTCCTCAGTTGTATTTTGGACATTTTCTTTGCTGATTTCATTTTTATTAATTCTTATTGTCCTGTTCCCATTATTATTTTTCAGAAAACTTTCCTGATTTGTATTGATGACGGCTACAGCCGGAATAATTGTTTTTTGTTTTTGTGCGATTACGCTTTTATTTACAGGGGATACAATAGCAACATGGTTACTATCATCGCCGATATTTTTTGGAGAGGCGATTGCTGATAATTCTACCTTTTTATTATCAGGTTCGAAATTGTTTTTCGAAACGGTATTTGAAAGCTGTGCCGATGAACCGCTTTTTTGGTGAGGATAAAAAATAAAAAATAATCCTGCGCCAACGATAACAGGAATAAGAAGAAACAAGTAAATTCTTCTCCTATCCTTTTTTTGAGGGAGATGTTCGTCGAGCATTTGTGCCATCCTGTGCCAGGCCTCAGCATCATAAGCAGGGTGGTACNNGGTACCGGTCTGCAGCTTCGTTAATCCTATTATTTATTTCATCATCCAACATTTTTGGCTCTTATTATTTTATTGTCTTTTTTTAAAATATTTTGCAATTGTTGTCTGGCCTTTGAAAGATTAGATTTTGAAGTACCTACTGCTATACCAAGTTGGCTTGAAATCTCGTCATGGCTGAACCCATCAACGATAAACATGTTCAAAACAGTACGGTAAGCAGGCGAGAGATCCCGAATAGCTTTAATTATTTCATCATAAGAAATCATGTCAAAGACATTCTCCTCCTCAGCGGGAACGAAAATCATTGCAGTATTCAGTTCTGCCGTAAAACCATGTTTATGATATTTGCGGTTGTAGTCGATGGCGGTATAGATCATAATTTTTCGCAGCCAGCCTTTGAATGAATTTAATTCATCAGTGTAAGCAGGCTTAAACCGGTGTATCTCCTTAAATATTTTCAGAAATCCGTCATTAAAAATTTCTATTGAATCTTCCTTATTCCTTGTATAGCGATCACAAATTGACATGCCGTAGCTATAAAAAGAATCATACATCTTTTTTTGGCTCTCCCTATTATTCAGGGTGCAGCCCCTGATAAGCGTGTTTAGTTCGTTTGCAGTTATCAAGTGTAATATTTCTGAAATAGTAATCGGCACTTCCGCAAAAAAAGTTGCCTCAATTAAAATAAATAATATTTTGTCAGCGACGAGTTGCTTTGAGAAAAAGACAGTAAGCTGAAAATAAAAAAAGCCCGTAAACACTGCGTTTTACGAGCTTTTATTTTTGAAAGAAATCAACTTAGTCGGGATGACAAGATTCGAACTTGCGACCCCACGCCCCCCAGACGTGTGCGCTACCGGGCTGCGCTACATCCCGAATAAATAAAATAATAGATACCAAAAATAATATGCTTCTGGAAACTTACAAAATCAAGAAAATTTATCAATCCTCTCTTGGTTGAAGTATTGACAGAATTGCCGTCCCAATATGATTACTGATATCGGTGGCTAAAACACTATGTTCTGAAAAAAAGGAAGCTGCGAAATCTCCCGCCAGTCCATGGAGGAAAACGCCCAATATGGCTGCGTCTTTCGGTTGATAACCTTGCGCTAGAAAAGCGGCAATCATTCCGGTGAGCACATCCCCACTACCACCTTTTGCCATTCCCGGATTACCTGTGGAATTAAAATACCCTAAACCATCCGGTAGGGCAATAAAGCTATAATGTCCCTTTAGCACGATAACGCATTGCAATTGTTTTGCCTTTTGTTTTGCAAGTTGTAGCCGCTCAAATTCACTGGCTGAGGAACCAAATAATCTTTCAAATTCTTTAGGATGCGGAGTAAGAATAGAGTAGGGGGGGAGGAGTGGTACGAGATGCTCATTTGAGGCCAATAAATTAAGGCCATCCGCGTCAATCACAACTGATTTTTTGTACTCTTTAAAAATGGTTTCAATCAATAAAGCCGTTTTTGAGTCCTGGCCCAATCCTGGGCCAATGCTAACTGTAGTATATCTTGATAGCTTTTCCTGAATTGAGGTGTTTATATGTTCATTTTCGTCGATACTAACCATTGCTTCTGGTAGAGAAGCCTGCATAATAACATACCCGCATTTAGGAATATGGGTAGTTAATAAACCTGCGCCACTTTTTAAACATGCTCTTGAGGAGAGTAAAGCAGCTCCCATCTTACCATAACTTCCTGCAACCAATAATACATGACCGAAGTCTCCTTTATGCGAAAATTTATTCCTCGGCTTAAAAATGGGATAGATAATGTCTCTATCTATCCATTTGTAATCCGTATTGACTTGCTTGAGATAGTCCTTATGCAATCCGATATTCAAAATATGTACATTTCCCAGCCATGGACCGTTTGAAGGCAATAGGAATGCCAGTTTATAACATTCAAAACTAAGGGTATGATCAGCACGGATTATGCTGTTACCTGTTGAACTTTTATCTGAATATAATCCGCTGGGTATATCAATGGAGATTATTCTGTTACCTGAGGAATTAATATGTCCAATCAATTTTGCAGTCAACCCTTCCAGGGGGCGGTTCAAACCGGATCCAAAAAGAGCGTCAATTATTATATTTTCTTTGGAGATATGATGAAAATTCTCCTCTTTTTGGATAAAACGAATTTCAACTGAAGTCTCATGCAATCTCGCAAGGTTCATTTGAAAATCTTCAGTTCCTTTGTGTCCAAACTCCAGGATATACACGATTACGACACAGCCTTTTTCTGAAAGTAGTCTCGCCAATGCAAGTCCATCGCCGCCATTGTTCCCCTTTCCACAATAAATATTAAAGGATTTTCTTAGATATTTGTTTATTTCCAGCCAGTCAAGGCATTTTGAAGCGGCTCTTTCCATCAGGTCGATGGAAAGTATTGGTTCGTGCCGAATGGTAAATTCATCCCAGTTGCGTATCTGCTCTGCCGTCAGTATTTGCATATGGGAATTTAATCAATATTTCGATCGGAAAAGAAACAATAGATTATTTTTTGGTAGGTGAGTTTTCGCCACCGCTGCCTTCGGGATCGTTTTCTGCTTCCTCGAACCTGTCTCTGCCCTGCATGTAATTTCCAAAAAGGTCGCATAATTTTTTTGAGGCGTAGACTTTTGTATTATCGTTATTACACAAGGCTATTATGGTTGCCCCTTCGTCAAGCATCCTAAGCAATACAGTGCGGTTACCATGCCACCAGCCGTTATGGTAAATCAGTTTTTTACCGTTCGGTTCCAGTAACATTCGCCAACCCAGCCCGTAGTTTCTTTTCCCGGGCTTTTCAAAACTGTAAGGAGTATAAGCGCTATCAAGGGTCGACTTTTTGAACAAGAAGCCTGACCGGAGTGCAATATCCCATTTTAATAAATCACGGACCGTGCTGTAAACATTTTTGTCACCATACACAGCATCCAGGTATTCCAGTGGAAAAGCACGGCCATTTCTTTTGTAGGATTTCATCGCCCTTGCCGTATCTGACAGACTAAATACGTAGGAATCCTGCATTTGCAAAGGGCGCAAAAAAGTTACGTTAATGAATTCGGGGTATGTTTGACCAGAGACCTTTTCAATAATCAAAGCCAAAAGGGCATAGTTTGTATTCGAATACTCAAAATGCCTGCCAGGAGGGCTAGCTTGAACCAGAGCCTTATTTTCAATAATATACTTCAATACATCCTGGTTGGTAAGAAACTTTCTTTTGTTCCAGTTGGATTCATCCATAAAATGAACATAATTGTATAGACCGCTGCGCTGGCTTAGAAGGGTTTTAATAGTCGTTCCTGGAAATGGAAACCCTGCCAGGTATTTTGAGATTTCATCATGGATATCCAACTTACCCTCTTCCCATAATTTTAAGATAGCCATTGCAGTAAAAGTCTTGGAAATTGAGGCTAGATGGAAGGGGGTATGTTCATTTATTGAATCTTTCCTTTGTCTGGGACGGCTAAAGCCACTATACTTTTCATAAATGATCTCATCGTTTTTGGCAACTAACAGGCTTCCGTTAAATCCTCTCGAAAACAGAGAGTCAAAAAAGTGTCTTGAAACGGCAAAATAATGATGAAATTCTGGTTGGCTCAGGGCCTGCGAAGCGAAAACCGGATAGTGAAGGATTGTGTCTTTATGCTGCATAACCACTTGTTTTTGACTGGGTTGGCCACAGCAAACTAAAAAAGAGATTGCCAGTAAATAACAGCAGGTGGTTTTCACAAGGAACATAGCTATTTATATG
>PLCH01000219.1 GCA_003135585.1 Chitinophagaceae bacterium | reverse complement strand
AAAAACATTCTGAGGAATGGTCCCAAAAGCAATTTTCCCCACTAAATCTTATCATTTTCCAAAACGAAAATTTCTGATTTTGTCCAGGAATTATTAAATATTTTCTGGGGGAAAAGCAGCAATTCTGGAGATGAAAAGAAATTATACAGCTAGGACATTTTCAATAAAGTCGCTGCAACCACACCGGCTGTTTCACTGCGCAATCTCGTCCCGCCAAGGGTAACTGCCACAAATTTATCCTGGACTGCCGCTTCTATTTCCTGCTTTGTAAAATCACCTTCCGGCCCGATCAGGATAATCTGGGAGTCCGTGTTGCCATTCGCCGCATCTGTGAGGGAAATTTTGGCGCTTTCGGTGCAATGGGCAATAAATTTTTGAGCAAATCCGGCGGGCGGAATGAGTCTTGAGAAAATGACAGGCTCCCGTAGCAAAGTAAGCCATGACTCCTNNCACCTTGATTGGAGCATCGCGCTCACAAGGATGGATTTCAGCCGCTCGTGACGAAATTGTTGTTTTTCGGTCCTTTCACAAATAAGCGGAACAATTTCACAAATTCCAAGTTCTGCCGCTTTTTCCAGAAACCACTCAAAACGGGTTGTATTTTTTAATAAGGAAATGCCTATAGTAATCTTCCTTGAATCAGCCGGGAAGGTATTTAGATCCTTTACCCGGACGATACATTTTTTTTTGTGATCCTCTTCAACCACGGCTGTCAGTAAATTTCCCCTGCCATCTGTAAGCTGAAGGGGCGAACCCGGTTTCATTCTAAGAACCTGCACGATGTGCCTTGAACTAGCTTCCTCGAGAGTAATCAGTGTTTGTTCTGGATTAAATGCCGGAATATAGAAATAAGGAGCAGACATCTTGCTGATTGATCAAAACGGTGTTTCATCCTCATCCATTGGCAGATCATTCATTTTACTCCCTGCCTGAATATATAATTTCGCGCCGCTTTCGTCCCCCTGAACAGGTTTCCAGTTACCGGGTGGCAATCCCGCGGTTCCATAATCACTGCCATCATCCTCTATGAATTTCTGGATATGCATCNNTTTTATGGTTTCAAGCGAACCATTCCGATGTTTGGCGATACGGACATGCGTTTCCCCTTTGTTGCTTTCCCCGAATTCATTTGAGGTAATATCATAATACTCAGGGCGATACAGGAACATTACCATGTCTGCATCCTGTTCGATAGCTCCCGATTCACGGAGGTCGCTCAGCTGGGGCATTTTATTGCCTTCTTTTCTTTTTTCCACCTCACGACTAAGTTGGGAGAGGGCGATTATGGGTACCTGAAGCTCTTTTGCCAAACCTTTGAGGTCCCGTGATATCCGGCTGATTTCCTGTTCCCGGTTACCATTGCGATTTTCGCCCGTTCCGCTCATTAGCTGGAGGTAGTCAATGATAATCAGTCCGACGTGATGTTTGTTTTTCAAGCGCCGGCATTTCGCCCTTAATTCAAAAATATTCAGTGCTGCTGTATCATCGATAAAAATCGGTGCCTGGGAAAGGCGCTGAATGCCTTTTGCATATAGTTGCTTCATTTCATGTTCTTCCAGTTTTCCCCTGGCAATCTTTTCCAACCAGATTTCGCTTTCGGCTGAGAGTATGCGCTGAACCAGCTGGCTCGCACTCATTTCAAGGCTAAAGACTGCCACGGGGGTAGATTTGGTTGGGTGCAGGGCTGCACTGCGGGCAAGGTTCAGGGCAAATGCAGTCTTCCCGACCGAAGGACGGGCAGCAAGGATGATCAGGTCGGTGGGTTGCCATCCATAGGTAATCCGGTCCAGGGATGCAAAACCACTGGGCACACCCGAAATATCCTCATTCTTGTTGCGAAGATCTTCGATGCGCTGGATAGTTTTTACCAAAACAGTATCAATACTGTCAAAATTCTTACGGAGGTGGTTATTGGTAATTTCGAACAATTTGCTTTCAGCATCATCCAGCAGGTCAAAAACATCCGTGCTGTCCTCGTAGGCATCCCCGATAATTTCACCACTTATACGGATCAACTCTCTCTGGATAAACTTTTGCAAAATTATCCGTGAGTGAGCTTCGATATTGGCAGATGAGACAACCGTATTGGTTTGTTTCGTCACATAGTAAGGGCCGCCAATTTGTTCCAATTCTTCCCTCATTTTTAACTCTTCCACCACGGTCAAAATATCAATCGGTTGGCTTTTTTGCGCCAGGCCCTGCATGGATTTGAAAATTTGCTGATGGCCTTCTACATAGAAACATTCAGGCTTTAATATTTCCACCACTGTATCAAATGCGCTTTTTTCTAGCATAATTGCGCCCAATACTGCTTCTTCAAGGTCTCTTGCCTGAGGGGGCACCTTTCCATAGACCATGGTGCTTAGGTCAATGGAGGGCTTGCGCCTGAATTTGCGGTCTTTGTTTAAATTTGTTAAGTCCATGATAAGGGCTGATATTAAGAAATTGTTACAACACTATGAACGGAATATTATCCCTTTGAGTCGGGAGGGCGAATATAGAACCCAATTCCACGTACAAAAAAATTTTCTTTTTTTATATTTCCTCATTAAAAATCCACCTGTTTATCCACTGTTCTATGGAGCTTATACACTTTATTTACAGAGCTATCCACAATTTAAAAAAGTTTTTACCCATTTCCATTTTAAAATACACACTATTTGTGCAGAAAGATTTTAGCATAAAAATTTTGCCGGTAAAAAGAGAATACAGGATAAACTTTCCTATCCCAATTTATTTTCTTCGACCAAAAATAANNGCGGCGGGTTAATAAATATCAATTTCCAATAAGTTTTTATTTTTCTTCCTTTGGCTTTTTGTCAGGGGGCGGAGGATTTTGCGTAACAGGCTTATCTGGGGCAGGTTTGGCTCTACCCACCTGAACCTGTGGCTGCGGCTGGGCTACCCGGTTATTGTTCACATTGGAAGGAGCAAGAAGCCTGGGTCTGGCCGGCGGCGGGCTCTGATATTTTTGTGGTGGGGGCGGATTCTGTCGGTTTGGCTGAACAGGAGGATAGGTGTTTCTATCTACAGGAGCCGGCCTTGAATTCGCTGGTTGCAAATCATTAGCTTGTCTAAAATTACGGTTCGGATTGGTATTGTTATCTGGTGGGTTGGCGGGTGGCTGTTGAAATCTGTTAAAAGGTCTTGCCGGCTGGTTTGGATTAGCATTGTTCGTATTAGAGGGTGGGGGTTCCTGTTGGAAACTATTAACCGGTCTTACCCCCTGGTTTGGATTAGGATTATTGGAGGCGGGGGGTGGCTGTTGAAAACTATTAACCGGCCTTGCTCCCTGATTTGAATTAGGATTGTTTGTATTGGGGACCGGGGCTGGCTGATGAAAATCATTAACCGACCTGGTTGCCTGATTGGGATTGGTTGAATTGGCGGACCCAGCATTGAATCTGGAAGGGGTCTGAGAGGTGTTGGGAGCCATGCCATTATTATTTGAAGAGGGCCGGATATCCCTGAGTGCCACGACTCTTGCCGGTGCTAGGGTCCCGGAGGAACCATTATTGTTGTTCGTTGCAGGGGAAGCGTTTACACGCGGACGGTAAATGCTCAATTGTCCGTTGGTTGTTTGAGCGACGCCGGGACGATTGGTTTCCCGGATGGCAATCGGTCTTACAGAAGTCCCTGTGGCCGTTTCAACTTCCCTTGGATCAGGACCATTTGCATACACAATCCTGCTGTTGTTGTTTACCGTATTGTTATTGGTAATCTGGTTATTTGATCCGTAGTTGTTGTTGACGGTATTATTGGTGGTATTATTATTTATTACGGTAGTATTATTGATAATAGTGACATTTTTCGTTTCGTTTACATAATAATTATTTACATGCGGGTTATTCACATATCTCTGGGGCACAAAACTCCAGTAATTGTTTGGAGGCTCATAATTACTGATCGAAATACCCACGCTTGTATTTGGTCCTAAAGGAGCCCAACCGTAATAATCAGGACTTCTTCTCCAGCTTACCCAGGCGGGAGCCCACTCATATCCTGGTTTCCACATCCACCCGTATCCGTTTTCGTAGAACCATCTTCCATAATGAAAAGTTGCCCAACCCCAATTGTAATCGGATGCCCAGGTCCAACCTGCATCGGTATATACCCAATGGCCGTCGCTCGAATAGGGCTTGAAACCAGGATCCACACTCGGCATCCATACATACCCATAACCCGGATAATCGATCCAGGTTCCATAAGGACTTAATTCATCATAAAAAGATTGGTAGGATACTTCCGGCGCAGGAGGCGGGGGGGCCGGCGCGGGTTCAGGATAGTCANNAGTCATTGCTGACGATTACGTGAGTCGGTCCGCAGGAATATAATACGGCTGAGAAAACCAGCATTCCAATTAAAAAAATTTTCATAACTCTGCTTTAGGTGTTTACAGGATAGCAATTTACTAGTGCATTATTTATGCTAATTATCGGGTTCAAGTTATCCTTAACATTTAATTATCGTTGTTTAGGGTTATAAACGGCATGAACCGCCGAAAAAGTATTTTAAAATCTATTTTTGCGCTTCACAAAAAAGGAACTTAAAGCAATGACGGACAGTTACAATTGGTTGTGTGATTACCTTCCTATAAAACCCGCCCCGGATCAGTTATCAAAAATACTGACTTCCATCGGCCTTGAAGTGGAAAGTTTAGAAAAACAGGAGTCCGTAAGGGGTAGTTTACAGG
>PLCH01000094.1:3775-3967 GCA_003135585.1 Chitinophagaceae bacterium | reverse complement strand
GTAATACTGACAATGTCTCCTTTTTCCAATGCTTTTTTCAATAATGGGTAATGATTTTTCTTCCATAAGGATATAAATTCATCGGCGTAACCCCATTTGGCTTTATAATAATTTTCCACAACAAAGATTCCATTTGACTTTTTAGGGGAATCGGGTTGCGCATGTAATCCAGAAAAGGCAAAGCACAAAAAT
>PLCH01000094.1:0-3744 GCA_003135585.1 Chitinophagaceae bacterium | reverse complement strand
AACCTGGTATTTTTATTTTAGGATTTCAGGTATTTCCCCCAAAAATCCACCGTTCGCTGCCAGGCTAATTTTGCCGCCGTTTCATTGTAACGGGTTGGGGAGGTATCGTTGTGAAAAGCATGGTTGGCCCCTTCATAGATATAGAGTTCGTAAGTGATGCCCGCCTTTTTCAGGGCTTCTTCATAAGCTGGTATGCCGGCATCGATACGTTCATCCAAACTCCCATAATGTAGTTGCACAGCAGCCTTAATTTTTGGCACATCTGCCGCCTTTGGCTGAAGGCCATAGAAGGCTACTGCAGCTTTCATTGTGGGTACATTTATTGCCAGCTGGTTAGCCAGTCCACCCCCCCAGCAAAAACCAACACATCCGAATCTCCCGTTAAAATCTTTNNTACGGGTTGTCAGGTAATCTAATCCTTTTATAAAGTTCTGCAGGTTTTGCGTTGGATCCAGTTTGCCAATCATTTCCCGGGCCTGGTCTTCATCGGGAGGGGTGCCACCCAGCGGGCTCAGCGCATCAGGAGCGATGGCCAGGTAACCGGCGTGGGCAGCCCTGCGGGCAACGTCTTCAATATGCGGGTTCAGCCCCCGGTTTTCATGGATCACCATCACCGCAGCATATTTCAATTCCATTTCGGGACGGGCCACGTAAGCTTTCATTTCTCCAGCACCCGTGGTATAGGTAATCCGTTCAGTAAACAATTTTTCCTGGTCCGTTTTTGCTGCATGAACATAATTGGCTTCCAGCATAGGAAGCAGGGTAAGAGCTGCAGTTGTAGTTCCAACCAGTTTGACAAGGCGGCTTAAAAATTCCTCCCTGCTCAATGGCTTGTGTGTATATTCATCATATAGGTTGATAATATTCTGATCCATAAAATTGGAATTAGTTTCTGATTCGATAATTAAAACAATCTTTCACGTGGCGGGCGAATACCCAGTAACCGAATGTATATCGTCGTCTGACCACGGTGATGGGTTTGATGTTCAAATGCTTTCAGAATCCAGGCAAACCTTGTCTCCTGGTATTTACCCAGGTTGGTTTTTTCACCCAATTTGGATACATCCAGGTTCTGGAGACCGCTGATTGCAAAATCATAACTTGCGGTTACAAGATACATCACAGAATCCTTTGTCTGGGCACCCGGACTCGTGTCAAGATTTCTTTTGCCAAACATTCTTTCCTGTCCGGTCGCGACTGAAATTAAATTGACATTGTCCAGTGCAAGATGCAGCATTTGCTGTGCAAAGCTGCGGATACTGTCTACAGGCTTGAAGGAATATTTGTCAGCAGGCATGCTGTTCAGGTAATCGACCGTGTAGTCCTTTGCCCTTTCCCAGTCTTTTACAAACTGTACTTTGATATCTTCGGGGCTAAGTGATTGTGCCTTCCCTTGGATCCAAAACAAGGTGAGCATACTGCTCAATAAAAGAAGGACTGCATTATGATGGAATAAATATTTCATGACAACTAAATTTTAGGGAAGAAAATTAGGATAATCTTTTTATTTCGTTTCAAAAAAACTTGAAAGAGATTCCGGGCCCCGAAAATCCGCTGTCTGCCATACGGNNAATTTTGCTCGCCTAATAGCGGTATTGGTCCGTCTTAAATGGGCCTGTTTTGGGAATACCTAAATAAGATGATTGCTCGTTGGTCAGTTCATCCAGGGTCACTCCGATTTTTGACAGGTGCAGGCGTGCTACTTTTTCATCCAGGTGCTTAGGTAATACATATACCTTATTTTCATATTTGCTGTGATTTGTCCACAATTCTATTTGGGCCAAAACCTGATTGGTAAATGAATTGCTCATTACGAAACTTGGATGACCGGTCGCACAACCCAGGTTGACCAGCCGGCCTTCTGCGAGGATGATCACATCCTTGCCATCAATATTATATATATCGACCTGCGGCTTTACCGTATCTTTTGTATGGCCATAGGTTCTGTTGATCCATGCCATATCAATTTCGATATCAAAATGGCCGATATTACAAACAATGGCTTTGTCTTTTAACAAACGGAAATGTTTTTCCGTGATCAGATCCCGGCAACCACTGGCGGTAACAACGATATCAGCTTCTTTTACTGCGTCTACCATTTTTTTAACTTCAAAACCGTCCATCGCAGCCTGTAAAGCGCAGATTGGATCAATTTCAGTGACGATCACGCGACAACCCGCCCCACTAAGAGAAGCAGCCGATCCTTTGCCTACATCGCCATAACCACCTACCACTGCAACTTTACCGGCCAACATGACATCGGTCGCACGACGAATAGCATCAACAAGACTTTCCTTGCAACCGTATTTGTTATCAAATTTTGATTTGGTCACCGAGTCATTCACATTGATTGCCGGCACCGGCAAGGTTCCTTTTTCCATTCTTTCATACAGGCGATGGACACCCGTAGTCGTTTCCTCACTCAATCCTTTGAGATGGCGGATCAGTTCAGGATATTTATCAAAAATCATATTTGTCAGGTCGCCTCCGTCATCAAGTATCATATTCAAAGGACGATCCGTACTGCCAAAGAAAAGCGTTTGTTCAATGCACCAGTCCGCTTCCTCCAAAGACTGTCCTTTCCAGGCAAAAACGCCAATGCCGGCTGCTGCCATTGCGGCAGCGGCATGATCCTGGGTTGAAAATATATTGCAAGAGCTCCATCGAACCTCTGCCCCAAGCTCCACAAGAGTCTCGATGAGTACAGCAGTCTGAATTGTCATGTGTAAACAACCTGCAATGCGTGAGCCTTTTAAGGGCTTTTGTTTGCCATACTCTGCGCGCAGAGCCATGAGACCCGGCATTTCTGCTTCGGCCAGCCTGATTTCTTTGCGGCCCCATGCTGCCAGGCCCATGTCTTTGACTCTGTAAGGAAGGGTAAGATCAATGTTTGTTTTTAAATTGGTTGACATTGTTTTAAAGTTTTTAATTAGTACAAATGTTAATGAATGTCACAAAATTTCCGGAAAACAAAGATAAGCTTGAAGAACAAAATGTCATATATTATTATCAAATATGGAACAAAATCAATAATTTTATCATTATTTTAGAACAAATATATAGTTTGCAATGGAAAAACAGCTACAAAAAGAAAATAACACTTACCCGCAACGCCCATTAGATGAAAAGGATCTGGCAATTCTGCGTCTGCTGCAGGAGAATGCAAAGATGACCGTCCGTGAAATTGCGAACAAGATACACCTTAGTCCCACTCCCGTACATGAACGCATAAAACGGCTGGAAGATTCGGGTGTAATTAAACAGTATGCGGCCTTGGTCGATCACTCAAAGGTTAACAAAGGTCTTATGATTATCTGCTATGTTTCCCTGAAGGAACACAATAAGAAAACAGGAGCAAAATTTATAAAGACCATGAACGAATTCACTGAGGTGATCGAATGCTATAATATTTCGGGTCAATTTGATTTTATGCTTAAAGTAGTCGTTGAAAATATGGATGCCTATTATGATTTCCACGTCAATAAATTGGGCCAGCTTGAAAANNTAAGCAAACCCATCAATTAATTTATTAGAGAATTGCAGGCACCTGGGTAAACAATTATTCGTAATTTACTGTGACGAAATTCTGTTTGGATATTTAAACCCCTGATACCATGTACACATATGATACAGTTACTGAAGCTATCAAGGGATTAAGGCAGAGGGGGTATACAATTGATTTTAACCTGGTGTTTGATAAGATTTCCTGTCCAACTATTCCCGTTTCTCTCGCCCCATCGGAAT
>PLCH01000494.1 GCA_003135585.1 Chitinophagaceae bacterium | reverse complement strand
ATGGTGGCTAGTATTTTAATATAAGTCCACCCGGTTTTTTCTCCCTGTTTATCAAACTTCTTTATGGTTGTGCTGAATCGAACCAAAGAATTGTGGATTAGGCTGGTTCAAAAATACAATAAGAATTGAAATCAGGCGCGCGTATCGATTGAGACAGGCCCAAAGGATATTTGAAGTTCGGAGGGGAAAGGGAGACTAATTATCCCATCGGCAGTTCTTCTTCAATCAGTTCACTCAGCTTGACTTCATTTTCACGTATCCAGGCTGGCAGTTGTTGGGGTAATATCTTCCAAATATTTTCTTCCTTTTGCATATGGAAGACNNCTATGCGGTAACCGCGGTCGTCGCTCACGTCAATGGTAAAAATACCTTCCTGTAAGCCATTGGATTTCCTGAAATTAAATTCCCTCAACCTGCCTTCTGCTTTAACCAGTTTGGTAAACTGTATATTTCTGATAAACTTCATTTGCATAAATTACTGTTTCAATAGATACCTCTTATCAATTTGTATGCTAACCTTACACAAAGTTTCCCTAATAATCGCAAAGTTTTGCACAAGCATAGTAAAATAATATGAAAAATTGTGCCAAATTTAGCAGAATGTCATGACCAGGCAGATATCGGGACTTAGTTTTGTCAATAAGAAAGGAAAAGGATATCTTTAAGCGGACTGTTTAAACCTTCCTATAAAATTTCCCGGGCAATTCCCTGCCTTTTTGGAAACGATTTTCATTATCATTAAATCTTCGATTTTTGATTTTATTATTAAACCAACCAATTTTTGGATTATGAGTACTTCACGAAGAACTTTTTTAAAAAATAGTGCATTGGCATTGGCCGGTACTACAATGCTTTCAAGCCAACTGTTTGCGGCAAAAAAACGCCAGGAAATACTTGGGGTACAATTGTACTCTGTTCGGGATGTGATGGGTACAGACCCCAAAGGCACCCTGAAACAATTGGCAGATATGGGGTACGGGTATGTAGAGCATGCGAATTACAACCAGAAAAAAGACCGGAAGTTTTACGGCTATTCGGCCTCCGAATTTAAAAAGATACTCGACGACCTGGGTCTCAAAATGCGCAGCGGACACACGGTTATGCGAAAAGATCACTGGGATGAAACAAAGATGGATTTTTCTGATGAATGGAAGTATACTGTTGAAGATGCGGCTATTGTAGGTCAGAAGTATGTGATCAGCCCCTGGCTTGATGCAAGCATGCGGAAAACCTATGATGATTTCAAACGCTATATGGACGTATTCAATAAGAGTGGGGAACTCTGTAAAAAATCAGGTATGAAATTCGGATACCACAATCATGATTTCGAATTCACGACCGTACTTAACGACACGAAATTATATGACCTAATCCTTCAGAATACGGATCCGGCCCTTGTGGCACAGCAATTAGATATGGGTAATCTTTACAATGGCGGCGCAAAGGCAATCGATATTGCCAAAAACTACCCGGGCAGGTTCGAATTGATGCATGTTAAAGATGAAATAAAAAGCAGCACAGGAACGGGTGAGAAATATGTAAGCACTATTCTTGGCGAGGGCATTGTTGGAACAAAAGAAGTGACAGACTTGGGACGGGAGTCCGGGGGAACCACCGACTTCATTATCGAACAGGAGTCTTACCAGGGTAAACCTTCCCTTGAATGTGTCAAGGAAGACCTGGCTATCATGAAAAAGTGGGGTTATTGATTATCATCTAGTTCCTAATATAAGAACCACCTGAATTATGCAGGTGGTTTTTATTTGGCCAGATATCATGAATTACTGATCATTTCAGCGCTTTGTTCCTCTACTTNNACACTTGCCCTGTAACGTATGATCCTGCTACCCAGCATCAGGATTGTAAAACTGCTCATTGCGCAGGCTGCCATTACTCCTGTCATGGGCAGTGCGGTGTGGTTGCTAAGAAAGCCCACGCAGGCCGAGGTGCAGGCGCCAATACTCATTTGTATGCCGCCCAGTAAGGCGGAAGCGCTACCGGCATTTTTNNGGAAAGGGCAGAAGAATTAGGGAAGGTGAAGCCCTGGCAACCTAAAAAAATAAAAATAAAAAAAATGGTGCTAAACAGTTCTAACCATCCAAAAAAGGTTCCCGTGAACAGCAGCAACCCTGTAATTGTCTGGCATAACAAAGCGACTTTTATAATCTCTTCGCTTTTAAAATTTTTTAATAGAACGCTGTTTAGCTGGCTTGCCCCGATTAGTCCAATTGCAATAATGGCAAATATCCAGCCATATTGTTTCTCACTAACTTTAAAAAGCTCCATGAAAACGAAAGGTGAACCCGATATATATGCATACAGGCCGGCCGATGCAACCGATCCTGTCAATGCATAGGTGTAAAACTGGGGCTCCTTTATAACCTTTAGAAAACTATTGACAATTGGCTTTGGCTTTAAGGAAAAACCGGGATCGGGTTTTCTGCTTTCGGGTAAGGCAAAGAATACGGCAAAAATCACCGCTATGGACATCAGGGCCAATACAATGAAAATATACTGCCAGCCAAGGGTGGCTGCAATATATCCGCCAAGTGTTGGTGCGATAATTGGAGAGACGGCAACTACCAGCATCAGCAAAGAAAAGACCCANNCCCTTGAAGCTACCATTCCCACACAACCTCCCAAAGCCTGAATAAACCTGAGAACAATCAGCGAGTCCGCAGAAACCACCCAGATGCAGCCAATAGATGCAAGCAAATAAATAGAGAGGCCAATATAAAGCGGTCTTTTGCGGCCAAAGCGGTCAAGCAAAGGCCCATACAATAAGTGCCCGGCAGATATGCCAATAAAAAAACTTGACAGTGAAAGAGAAACACGGGCAACCGTGGTATGAAGGGAGGCTGCGATGGAGGGGAAACCTGGCAAATACATATCGATTGAAAATGGACCAATTGCAGACAGCAGCCCTAAAATCAGTATAACCGAGAATTTGTCATTTTGCTTCATATCAATAAGGAATGCAAATTAGGCAGGTAATTTTTAATAAAATAACAAAAGATAATAACTGTATTTTTATGGATGTCTCGCGGATGGTCAATCGGTCAATCAGTGTTGTCCGGCAATCCTTTAAGGAAGGCTGCGATTATCCTTAAAACATGCCTTTTGTAAAAAGAAGTCCCACTTGCTTTAATTTAATTCTATCTTTCCCGGCCAAAATTAATTCTATGATTCGATTTCTTTTTTTATGCTCCCTGTTTACAGCAAGTTTTATTTATGCTGGGTCTCAATCCTTATACATGCCGCGCAATGTACAGCGGGCTTTCAAAAATGAAACAAGATCTTCCGATGGCATGCCCGGGAAAAAATATTGGCAAAATTTTGCGCGCTATAATATAACGGTTAACGCCATGCCTCCGGATAGAACCATTAGGGGTACTGAAACAATTACCTATATCAACCGGAGTCCGGATACAATAAGAAATCCAGTAATCAGGCTTACCCAAAATATTCATAAGCCCGGAGCCATGCGCAACCAGGAAGCCAATCCAAACTATTTAACATCGGGGATTCATATTGATTCATTTGCTATCAATGGTGAAAGTTCCCACTGGACTGATCCTCTTTTTCATTATACCTGGCAGGCTATCCATCTTTCAAAGCCTTTGCTTCCCCGGGATTCGATTCAACTTTTCTTTAACTGGAATTATCAGATCTCACTTGAAAGCGGCCGGGAAGGGATGATCGATTCCACTACCTATTTTTTAGCCTATTTCTATCCCAGGCTCGCAGTTCTGGATGATTATAATGGATGGGACAGACTGGATTTTACTGACATGCAGGAATTTTATAATGATTTCGGGGACTATACCCTGACAGTAAATACCCCCCGAAATTATATT
>PLCH01000130.1 GCA_003135585.1 Chitinophagaceae bacterium | reverse complement strand
ATCTATTTCTATCATTTACTTAAACCCACTATAAATATATCAAGTTTCCTCAACGCGTAATATTGCGGCAGCTCTCATGCATGGTTTCCCTTAGGAGCCCTGGATTTTCACCCTATCATACGGTATCATTGCGTATCATACGGTATCATAAGGTATCATACCGTATCATTGTGGCCCATAATCTGGCCACCAAAATCAAGCAAATAGCAATACCCTGGATTTAGTAACAGATTAGGAGCGAATAAAAGGCTACTAAAGGCGAAGAAAAGCAACTAAAAGCAAATGAAATGCTGTGAGAATGAAAGTACTCCGCAGGGAACGTGCATCTATCGTGGACTGGTCACTTCCCCACACAAAAAGTACCGTAGCCCGGTTCTATTGGGTTTGCGAGGAATTAGTGACGGATTAGTAACGAGTTTTTAGGTCCTATTTGTAGTAATCCAGTTGCATTATGGCGTATTCATCGTTGGAGGCATCTCCCGGTACACGCTATTACCTTTTGTCTTCGCATTATTTTTATCGATCGCTCTAAATATACACATTCTTCCCATATTTCTCTGATCATCGATTCTACAAGAAGCCTCGAAGGTTTAAACCGCTCGAACAAAAGAAGATTCATTAACTGCGAGAAAAAATCAATTCCTGGTTAAGAGAAACCCTATTTTAACCTACGTCGGATATCCGGACGTTTTGTTATAGAAAGATCATGGAGGTTGGAGCGGGCCGATACTCAATTAGATATGGCAAAAGGAATAATTTATAGTCTGAAAAGATAAATCTGCGGCAGCAATTTTCTCTCTTCCACGGGAAATTTGTGAATATTGCAACTTATTTCTTAAATTGTATAACAAATAGAAGGACAAAAAATCAAATCTTTAACACAAGTAAGATATAATTTAACTTATTATCTCCAGATACCAAAAGAATTATGAAAAAACATCAAATCAGTAGCAGTTTCATCTCATACACTTCATAATGAAAGCTTTATTATTACTTCTATTAGTAATTGTTATCGGAGCAGTTGCGTGGTACTTTTTTTCCGGCTATCAATCAACCCACCCAGATAAAATTGTTACTACCGACACTTTGGTGATAGTTAAAGACTCTATAATAAACGCGAAAGCCTATGATGTTGTTCCTATAGGTTTTTACCAAGGTGTGCTTCCCTGCCCGAATTGCGAAGGTATCCAGCGTACTATCATGTTTTCAAATGATGATCATTTTATAATGGAAGAATTAAACTGGGGCAAAGGAACACCAGCACATAAAACTGAGGGTACATGGGAGAAAAATAAAGATGGGTTCATTCTCTATATTAATAAGAAAGTAGTTTCTAAGTACAGGTTATCTAAAGATAGCCTGATCAATATTGAAAATAATGGTACTCGTATACAGGATTCACTTTCCAAAGAATATGTCTTATTTAAGAAAAATACGGGGCCTGAAAACCTATCCTGGAAAAAGCGTAAGTCCGAAGGAGTTGATATCATCGGAAACGGCGGCGACCCTTTTTGGAACGTTGAGATTGATAATGAAAAATTTATACTATTCAAACTGGCATCGTCTGAAAAGCCGATAATAGTTCCTATTGAGAAACCGATGATCACAAAAGACAGTATTGTTTATTCTACAGTTACTGATGGTGGTGCAATTCTAAAAATCTCCATTTACTCAAAGTTTTGCAATGATGGAGTTAGCGATCATATTTATGAATATAAAATGACCGTCTGGTATAAAGAACAAATATATAAAGGATGCGCAGTTATCCTGAATTCAGCCAGCCTGGATTAAATAATTTGCCAATGTCTTGACCCCCTGCAACGTTTATGGCCTTTTTATGAATAAATTATCTCTGTTTCTACTGCTTTGCTTATCGGGATTTCATGTACACGCACAATCCTGCAAAGGATCTGCAATATTTAGCCAGGGAAAGCATTTTGTGTTTCAGACAGAACTGGCAACATCAGATCCCACTGTAAAAAAGAAGCTGAATACCTATAGTGTCCAATCCGTAAAAAATGAGGCTGGTGTATTGACCGCAACCTACAAACTGGAAAAAACGGATACTAGCCTTAAAAATGCTTCTTCAGCTCTTTCCTTATTAAACGCTACGTGCGACGGGAATGGAGTTACCTATCGTGTTTCCATTACTTCAGCCAGAATGAACGCAGACTATCTGATCAACTTTCCGGATAATATGAAAGCAGGTGATGTACTGAAAGGCCATAATTTGAATATCGACATGCATGGCAAGGGTACTGTCAGTGTAGCCGTCTCCCGTAAAGTCGTGGGCGAAGAGACCTTGGCGATCCCAATTGGAAAAATGAATTGCTTTAAGATTGCTGAAACAAGTATTACGACCATTTCGGGCATAAACGGACAACAGCCGAGAACTATGAACGATCCGGTCCCAATTTATACCTGGTATGCGCCCGGAACAGGTATTATTAAAATGGCAAAAGAGAATGTTTATACGACGACCTTAATAGCTATCGATTAAGAATGGGTTTGATCTGCTTCCCATTGCTACTGATTGGCAAACGCCGTTGGCAACTCCTTTATCGTCTGTATCTTAATCCCCCTGTAGGATACTTCCGCTCCTTCAGACTTTATCTGAATTTTGCCTTTTGTAAGTGGAAAGGCCTGCCCGTTTTCCAGCTGTTTCTGGTGATAAAGTATCATTACTACTTTACCGTTGATCATGAAAACACTGGTATCAATCCAGCAATACAAATCAACGGTATTCCATTCACCGGTCGGTTTTTCCTCATCTGAACTTTTAAAACTCCTTCTACCCCGTTCACCGCCTTCCCTGAATGTTATAAATGTTTCTCGCGGATAATAGTCATATTCCGTTTCAGATTTCTTAACGACAGGTATATCGGCCATACCGCCTGCAACGCCCCAGTAATCGCCGGTATTTGTTTCTTCAATCTGCAGCTCTTGCGATCTCATCCACGCTCCATAATCTGCCCCGTATATTCCTACCGAATGATACAATAGTCCGCTGTCGCGGTTCTTATTTTTTTTCTGACCCCATTTTAATTCACCCCACCTGAACTGAAGCTGGAGATGATAATTTTCATATTCCTGAACTGTTGAAATGGCCCCCCAGTTCTCACAAGAGATACGAATCAAATTTTCTCCGTTTACATTAACAACCGTGAACACTTTCCTGGGATCCTTATTCAATCCGATGGGTTCCTCTGTAATAAATTTCCCGCTGTCATTCATATCAGGACCTATATAAGTATCCCAGCCTTTAAGATCCTAACCGTTAAAAAGCGGAATCCATTTATCCGTTATTACGCGTTGGCTTCCGATTATTTTCGTTGATCGTTTTTAGCCTAAATTCTTCCCCTATTTTAAAGATCGTCGATTTCAAACAAACCCGTAATTGCTTTAAGGCAATCTTTGAATTGTTATCAATTCCCAATTTGTCTTCTGGTGCTGTGTTACCTTTTATGAATTTTAAGGCCTATGGGAAGTTTTATCAAAGAACTTCCGGTGAGCTCACCGGCTTTCGGTGATTTCGCCGGTCTTCTCCCTCGCTGAATTTTAATCCTTTGCGTGAATGGTCACATTTTGTTCTGTACCGATACAAAAAGTACCATCCCGCGATTCTAGTGGGTTTGCTGGGAATTAGTGACATATCAGGAAAAAGGATTACAAGGATATAATAATGATTCAGGTATATCTTTAATACGCATCTTTTCATCTGACCATTTGCAAATCATGCGCAAGCTTATAACCCTAAAACCTCACAGTCCAAGGTCAAATGTCTGTGTAGACCGGCGCTATCAGGGAGGTTGGACAACACCAAATGTATATGACAAATGAAAATGTTGTTAAAGCTAAAAAGCATTCCATCCTATTCTTTCTTGTACCTTATATTTCTATACTCCACTTTCATCGCGGGCAACACATGTACCTGCAATCCAAGTATTCCTTCCATTTTTCGATTGGTTGAATCATTGTCGATGGTTTCACTCATTAATATGCCATTGATATAATGTTTCATATTGTTTCCCCTGGCAACGATATAAATCTCGTTCCAGTCATCCGGTTTGATATGCCTTTTTAATGAATCGGAATTGCCCACAGAATCAATAATAATCGGTTTTTGATTGGGTTCTAATCTTGCTTTTTGTCCGCGCATAGCCAGAAACCCGCGACCACGCTCTTCATAATTCTGGCCGGTATATTGATTGGCTCCATCAATATCTGCCTGATACCCTTTTACTGCATAAGGTATATCCTTCACTTCTTCGCTTCGATACTGCACACCACTGTTTCCACCAGCACTGATCCTGTATTCTGCTTTGAATTCAAAGTCTGCCGGCCTGTCTGCGCGCCAGATAAGAAATGAATTCGTTTTGATTTGTTTTGCCGGTGTTACTTCCCCGATAAAATTGTTGCTGTCAATATGCCAAACGCTGGTGTCGCCATCCCATCCAGTGAATGTCTTGCCGTCAAAAATTTGTGTGAAACCATCTTTATCGATACCGTCACTTTTAACAGCATCTGTAGTAGATGAGTTATTACAACTGGTGGCGATCGCAACGAATCCCAGTAATACAATTAGCGGTACCAAATATTTGAATAAATTATTCTTTACCATTTTGAATGTTTTTAATACGATTTGTCATTTTAAACTAGTTCTTTATACCGGTGCTTTTCCAGGTTCCCGATTTAGCAGATTCCAACACCGCTTCACAAACTTTTTGTGTTTGATGTGCTTCAGTGAAAGTGGGGGAACATGGCTTACCTGTTTCGAGGCTATTCAAAAAATCTGCAACCTGATGAACAAATGAATGTTCGTATCCGATACCGAGCCCCGGCACCCACCACTTATCCATATAGGGATGATCACCATCTGTAACATGAATAGAGCGCCATCCTTTCACGTTAGATTCATCCGCGTTATCGAAATATTCCAAACGATTCAGATCATGAAGATCCCAGCGAATAGAGGCATTCGCGCCGTTGATCTCGAATGTATATAAGGCCTTATGTCCGCGGGCATACCGTGTAGATTCAAACAGCCCTAAAGAACCATTATTAAAATGGCAAATGAATGAGCATGCATCATCAATGGTAACTTCCTGCACTTTACCTGTCAATTGATGAACCCGCTCTTTTATAAAAGTTTCTGTCATGGCCGTTACATCTTNNCACATGGCCGTATCAATACAATGCGAAAGCAAATCGCCCAGCACGCCTGATCCTGCTACGGAGGCATCCATTCTCCATAAACCTTCTCCACCCTGGGGGAGGTTGGCATTAATGGTCCAGTCCTGCAAAAAATTAGCACGGTAATGAAATATGCGTCCGATTTTTCCCGAATCGATAATTTGCTTAGCAAGGGTAACTGCAGGAAGCCGCCGATAGTTATACCAGACGGTATTTTTCACACCTGCTTTTTCAATAGCATCCACCATCGTTTGTGATTCGGCCAAGTTGCGCGCAAGCGGCTTTTCACATAGAATCATTTTCCCGGCAGCTGCCGCGGCAATCGCAATCTCTGCATGAAAGTCATTGGGTGTGCAGATATCCACTGCATCGATATCATCACGAGCAATTAATTTCTTCCACTCTGTTTCAGTTGATTCATATCCCCATTGTTCGGCAAATGCCTTTACTTTTTCCGCATTGCGCGAACAAACTGCTTTCAATACCGGCCGATACGCCAATGCAGGAAAAAAATCTCCCACCCGTTTATATCCATTGGAATGGGTTCTGCCCATAAATCCAATTCCGATCAGGCCTATGCGGAGTTGTTTTGCTCCTTTCATGTTGTGAATGTTTACATTTAATCAGAAAAAATATCAATTTGATGATCAGACCGCCTCATACCAGCCATGCGTATTTCGCACGCTGATCATTGCTGCTAATATATCGTTCCAGGTTTGTTGTTTCTCCATCACTGCATTCGGGAACATGCATCCATCCCAACAGATATGTTTAATTTTTTTTGTGAGCACACCGTTTTCATCGCGAAGCCAATAACCTGCGTCGCGTGCAATATCCAATTTCCCGTTAGGATCAGTAGCAATACAATGCCTGCCGGTTTTATCATGCGATCCTGTTCCGTGAACAGTTCCATCANNAACATGAAAATCGATTGTCCACGGCCGAAGTGCATTCGTCATTTTTTTAAACGCTTTGTCTAATGTCTCCCGATCGCTCCAATTAAAATCAACAGGCAGAATCCTGTCTTCAGGCCTGTTGTACCCAAGTAGATATAATAATGTGTGTGCCATATCAGCCTGGAATCCGATATTAGGCCGGTCAACAGCTTCGAGGGTATCGATCATTGTTTTCCAGCTATGCATTCCACCCCAGCAGATCTCTCCTTCGGCTGCAAGGCTTTCTCCATATTCTGCCGCTACATCGCATGCCTCGCGAAAAGTGGCAGCGATGAGTTTGGTATTATTTTCAGGATCGGCTGACCAGGATTCAGGATTGGTAGCAGAATCAATGCGCACTATTCAGGTCGGACGAACACCGAGATCACGTAATTTTTTTGCAAAGCTGCAACTCTTACGCACCTGTTCAACAAATTGACTCCTGTTTGCTCTTGTGCCCATGGCGGAACCACCAACGGGAGGCCAAATCGGAGCTACTAAACTGCCTATATTCAAATTGAGCGCAGATACTCTGTCCGCGAGTCTCCTTATGCCATCTTCTGAGCTGTCAATATTAAAATGTACATCAAACAGCCCAATGTCGATACCATCAAATTTAACGCCGTTCACTTCTGCATTGGCAGTGAGCGTTAATAAAGTGTCGAGGGGAATGACTGGCTCCGAGCCGTCACCCTTTCCTACAACACCGGGCCATGTGGCATTGTGGAGCTTTGGATAATTATTTGCTGGCATATCGTTAGATTAAAAATGGATTATAAACTCAGGTCCGGATTGCCGGGACCGAAATGTTTCAGCATTACCAACGGGTCCGTGGTGGATTCATTCACAATCTTCACGCCCTCCATCGCAGCTTTCTCCGTGATGAAAAACTCATCGTTGGTCAATTGCCCATACCGGATCAACGAAGGTGTTTCGACATTCCAGGAACCCATCTTCCCACGCCCCTGCATCATAATCATTCCGTAAGCCGCACTGTCTCTGATGGTGACGGATTGACCCGGAAAAACCGTTAGCTCTTTGGCGCTGAAAGCATCCGATTTATAACATATCCAAGCTTCGCTGTAACCAGCTGCTTTCATTTCTTCGGATGATTTTACGGGTTTGGGATCCATATATCTATTCTGATGCAAATGCGTATCCAGATTTAAATCCCAATCGATCACATCCAGCAAAGCTTCATAATCCCCGATACTTTCTTTAGGTGTTCCGTTCCATAATAATTCTTCTGGTATAATGGCTTCATTTACCAAAGACTGGTACATCGCAAAAACATCAGAAGCTTTTTGCGGCTCATAGGTGCAGAGGCTGCCGGGCGCATGCAGCAGACCGGGCGGCACATCCCAACCAGTGCCTGGCTGAAGGCGGTATGCCTGGGAGTAATTGGTAATCTTATTATCGCCCTTTGTAAAATTCAAAAGACATTCCTTAATCTCAGCTCTTGTCGTTCCGGGTGAAATACCCATAAAAGTGTAAGGAAAATCTCCTCCATGATTATTTAGCTGCGGCGGGAAATAATATGCTTCAGGNNCGCGGCTTTTTCATCGTTATGATGAACATGATGCGGCAGCGGTCCCATGTTATCAAAAAATTTAGAATACATCGGCCAGGAACCATATTGATTCCACAGGCGATCGCCGATCAGTTTTCCGTTTAGCCAATCAATGGCATCTTTTAGCAGAATTTGCTCTTCTTTATTTCCATCTTTAAAAACGATGGCACTGAGGCCTTCGTTCCTGCCAGTGAGTGGCCCATTCTTTGCCGGTGTTGTAGAACTTAGCCAACGTTCATCAATGCCGCCACGAACTCCGCCTAATACATAATAATCATCCGGATGAAGTTTTATCCTTCGCCCGGGAACGCAAAAAGATCTTGGCACCCAGGTAGGCGCCAACCGTAAAATTCCATTGCCCTGGTCTAATGCGTTTTCAGCTAATTGTTGCTTTTCCATTGACTTTGATTAATATATTTTTTAACGCGCATTCTTTAAACCTATATTTTGCGAGCATCAGTTGCGACTATCCACTATTCACTATCCACCACTACCATCAAACTCACTCAAAAATTTATTTATGCTGTCTTCCTTAAATAATATTCCTATTTCCAGATCATAATTCATTTTTTCACCCGGTGCTATAAATAAAAGTGTGTTTTCTTCCCTGGCTTTTGCCTGACCGCTGAGAGGATGTGTGCTTGGCTCAAGGCCAGTTACATATTCTCCCCTTCCCCAATGTTGCCAGTTAATGAGCCATGGCAATTGTTTTTTATGAAACCGCATGGTCAGTGCAATATATATTTTTGAATTGTATATACCACAAACACATTTCCCTTTTGCATCGGAATGGATATCAATAATGCCAACATCTTCACCATTAGCCAAATGCTCCTTCATCGGCGCAGGACATTTATGGAAATTATTTACCTCATTAAATATATTATTGCGAACATTTTCAAACCGGGGTTTCCATTTCCCATTCCAAAGTAAGTCAGTTCCTTCATCAACCAATGGCCATCCAAAATTGCAATGATAGAGCATCATGTGAGGTGCAGGACTGTTACTGCGGTTCAACACTTCATCATGAATGACAATAGATGCGCTGCCTATCTTACCCGAAATGGTCCGCTTTAATTCAAAAGCCGGCCCAAAAAGGGTTGTATTTTTGATAATGCCGGTAATACTCATGTCGAGTTTACCATTCGCAGGATCTGGCTGAATGATGGATTCTATTTCTGCGGGTGTATTGCTTATTTCTCCGTGAAGCCCGCGTTCACCATAACGATCTTTCTCAGGGCCACCAACATGTGCGAGGCCGCAGGTAGTCAGCAATCCTCCGCCAAAAGTTCTTAGCCAATCAATTCCCTTATCAGAAAAAGGCTGAGGTGATGTTATGCCGGAATGGCTCAGCCAAGCCAGGCTGTATTGACTATAAAATGCATCAGCAATATCAAGGGCACGATCAATAACCACTTTGTATCGCAAACCTGTTCCAGTGTTAATCCATGCAATGCGTGTTCCACGTCCCAATCCGTTATCCAGCACAGCAGTTTCAATACCTCCAACCTGTGCATGATGGGAAATTTTTCCATCCCATTCCGGAAGTGTTCGTGAAGACATCATTGATTCTTGCTTTTTTTCACTGAAAAAATTGAATCCTTTGGATTGCCTCCCGCTTTTAGATAGGCTAGTAAATCTTTCAATTCATTAGCATTCAAACGATTTATCAAGCCTGGCAGCATCACAGATACTTCAGAAAGTCTTGTTCTGATCACATCTTTCCTTGCAATCTCGCGAAGTGTTTGCGGTGAAAAAGGATTTTGCGAAATATAATATTTTTCTGCATCCTGATTCATCAATCGCCCCACTACGGAGCTTCCATCTTTCAGGTAAAAAACAGTTGCTGCAAACTGATCAGAAATTGTTTTGTTTGGATCCACAATAGCGACCATCATATCTTTATATGAAAACCTTGATCCCAATTGCGTAAGATCCGGCCCAACCGTTCCGCCTTCGCCACGCATATTATGGCAGGTGATGCAAAGGCTCGCTGCAAACATAGCTTTGCCCTGATTAAAATTGCGATTGCGTAGACCATCTTTCAGCAATGCAAGCGCAGTGTCCACTTCCCAATCTCTACCTGGCCCCTTTGGTAAAACAGTATTTGCAGCTAACCCCATTTGAGAGCGTGTCACTATTGAATCTCCCGAGATGGTTTTATAATAGGCAAACTTGTCGTGCGGAACATTTTTCAATGCGTTTTTACGAGCGAGATCTATAAACCCGATAAAGCTATGGCCGCCCTTAAACCCAAACGCATGGTAAAACCAGCGAAAATAGCTTTCACGGAGCTCCGGTGTCCATCCTGTTTTGGCTTCGCTTAAAGCAACTGCATAAAAAGTCTGCTGTTGAGGTGGAACATTTGCCAACATCCCTGCGATATCCATTCCGTATTGAGGATTTCTCATAATGAGATCCGAAGATTGCGTATATGTTTTTTGTTCTTCAGGATCATCTTTTGCAGTGGCTAAGAGTGCCATGGTTTTTTCTACCGCTTTTGGATCTTCAAGAAAAACAAGCAGCTTGCTTAGAGAACGGTTTAAATTATTTGTGTTGGCTGGATATTTTTGATCAAGATAAGCTATCACCTGCGATTTAACTGCTGTATCAGGCAAGCCGAAGCGGACCAATACTAATTCAAACGCACGCAACAGATCCAATTGCTGGGATTCGTTAACCTTGGAAAAATTGATCGCAGTAAGTGCTTTCAGCAGATTTTCTTTTTCCTCTTTTCCACCTTCTCTTGCCCATGCAATAGTAGCCTGGATGAGCCTGACCGGATCTTTTTCAGCAACTGCTTTTGCTTTCCACTCATTTACGGGCTGATGTTCTACTGCAATTCTTGCTGCATAACGGATAAACCGGTCTTCGCTATTTAAATAAGGCCACGCGAAATCAATGGCATCCGCTTTAGGTGCGCCATGATAAGTCTCTAATTTTCTGCGTAGCCTTTGCGTTTCGGTGAGCTCAACACCCGGCAATTTTTCTGTGCCTTCTTTATTATCACTGTAGTATACCCGATAGAGATCAGATTCCAAACGACGACCGCCCGTGAGAAAATACAGAGCACCATCAGGTCCAATCACACCATCAGTCAATGGCAATGGCGAGCCTGAAACAAATTCTTCTGCACTTGCTGTATAGCCTGCCCCATCAGCTTGTGGCTGGATGGCATATATGATCCCAAAACTCCAGTCGAATGCAAATATCGAACGGCGGTATTTTTCCGGGAAATGCGCATGGATACCGCTGAAAACAGCGGTGGGCGATCCCTGACCTATATTCAATAAGGGTGGCAAATTGTCTGCATTGGCCGGTGACCACTTATCGGTGCCCGGGCGCCAGCCAAATTCACCGCCGCTGGGTACATGGCAGATGCGGATAGGGCGATACCACGGTGTGCCAAAATCCCATTCCATATCCGAATCAAAGGTGAACATATCCCCGGCATCATTAAACGCAAGATCAAAAGGATTGCGAAATCCAGCGCTGATCAGGTTGAAATTCGCACCCATGGAATCGATCTGTGCGATCCATCCGCCATGTATATTAACCGTATTATCATGCCCGTTCGGATCTCTTATTAAAGGAAGCAGGTTGTCAATCTGCCAAACGGGGGGAGCCGTGTAATTATCCATCCTGGGGATCTTTGTAAAATTTCCCGCGATGATAAATAAAGATTTCTCATCGGGCGCCAACACTATGCTATGTGGCCCATGTTCTCCATTTCCTTCCAGTCTTTTCAAAAGAGTAATCTTATCAAATTGGTCATCATTGTTGGTATCCTGCAATCGATACAGTCCGCTGGGTCTTGAATTGGCTGTATCGCCTTCATCATTCACCATTACATAGAGACTGTTGAATGCATAAAGCAATCCATGTGCATATCCAATTCTTCTTGATTTTTTCGATGTATCGTTCGGAAGTTGAATTACGATCGAATCCACTATGATTTTAGACTGGCTGGTATCTGTGCCAATCGCCGGGATGGTGAGACGATATATATTACCATATTGATCGGAAGTGATCATTCTCCCTTTATCATCAAAGGTCATAGCAACCCATGAGCCCTGGTTATTGATGCCCGGGCTATACAAATGATCTGCATGAAACCCGGCAGGCAATTTTAACGAAGCAATCTTAGGATCTGAGGAAACAGGACTTGTTGTCTCGTTGTTCTTTGCCTGGTTACATCCCAGTGCGAATAGAAAAAGAAGATAACCTGCAAAGCTTAATGCCTTAGAGCTGGAGTTTCGGTGCATAGCCAATCGTTGGTTTATTTATATATGAATATTATACCATTCTTCAAACTACTTTTCATGACGGTACCCTTCACAAATCTCCTTCAAATCAGCTTGTCGTCATCTTGCTTTGCCTTCTGGGAAGATATAAAGATTATTTCTCTTTTTACATCCAACTAGATTCACCAATTAAATTTATAAAAAAATTCCCCGGTTGAACAAACATAAGTTACTGATAAAAGCCGAATAAAAAACGTCAGGGATAAATCATGCACATCATGTGTACATTTTCAGGTTAAAGTGTACTGGCAATTTGGTAAATTAACGGAGTGTTTCCGGAATGATAACTACTGTATCATCAGGTATCATAAGATATTATGGTATCACTTTAGGAACTATTTACTGAAGAACTCTATCACCGCGGCGCCCCTACCACTGTTCTCAAAGGGATGGAACTTAAGTCAATTTTGAAATTTGCATGGTGGCTATTGAATGGAAACATTTTTCCTTCTTTAGCATTTCTAAACCCCGCGATTATAGTAAGTGGATTTTAGTGATTATATTGATGTCCGAAATTTTAAGCTTTGAATATGGCGTTTTCATTATCAGTTAGCAAAATGAAAAATAACCGGTATCTGATTCATTTGGGTATCGTTGTTTTATTTCTTTTTTCCTGTAATCAACAACAACAGCCTGAAGAACCGGCACCTCCCCGACCGGCGCATATCGATCCCAATCCGTCTCCGGAATACCTGAGTCCCGAAGAAAGCATGAAGACTATGAAACTGCCACTAGGTTATCATCTGGAACTCGTGGCGAGAGAACCACAGATTCAGGAGCCGGTGGCCATAGTTTGGGATGGAAATGGCAGATTGTACGTTGCTGAAATGCGCAGTTATATGCAGGACATCAACGGCACTGGAGAAAAAATTCCTATTTGTCGCATTACGCGTCTCGAAGACACAAATGGGGATGGCAAAATGGATAAGAGTACAACTTTTATTGACAGTCTCGTCCTGCCACGTATGATGCTCGCACTGGACGACAAACTAATCGTCAATGAAACCTACAGCTTTAATTTATATAGCTATCAGGATACAAATGGGGATGGAATTGCAGATGAAAAAGTCCAGGTCTTTCACAATGATGCTCCTGACGAATCAAATCTTGAACATCAAAAAAGCGGATTGATATGGAATATGGATAACTGGATTTATGTTACTTATAACCCCGTCCGCTACCGGTATGAGAATGGGAAACTTACAGTCGATTCTATGTCAACTGAACCAGGTGGGCAGTGGGGGCTGACACAGGATAATTTTGGACGTATGTATTTTTCATCTGCCGGCGGTGAAACGCCAGCTCTTAATTTTCAGCAAAATCCTGTGTATGGAAGACTCGATTTCGAAAACGAGAGACCGGGTGACTTCGATTCTGTATGGCCGATTATTGCTACACCCGACGTACAGGGCGGACAGGAACGCCTGCGGGCTGACAGCACATTAAATCATTTTACCGGTTCCTGTGGACAAACGGTTTTCCGGGGTGATCGCCTGCCACAAAGTATGCTTGGTGATCTTTTCATTTGTGAACCTGTCGGCCGATTAATCCGCCGGGCAAAACCGATTGATTTGGATGGCGAAATCATATTAAAAAATGCCTATGATAAACGTGAGTTCCTTGCATCTTCCGATATGAATTTTCGACCGGTTAACACGGCAACCGGTCCGGATGGCTGTCTCTATATTGTGGACATGTATCATGGTATCATTCAGGAAAGTGCATGGACCAGACCTGATAGTTATATCAATCCGCAGATACGCCGAAAGGGACTGGATAAAAATATTAACAGAGGAAGAATTTATCGCGTTGTACATGATGGCTACACGCCTGGGCCCCCGCCGCGTTTGCTCGATGCATCGGGTTCGAAGCTGGTCGACGCGCTATCGCATCCGAACGGCTGGTGGCGCGACACGGCGCAGCGGCTNNAAAATTGCTTATCATACGAAACGATCAATCGCAGGTTCCCGCGTTAAAAAATCTGGCACTCGGGGAAAGAACATTCTGGGAAAAGATGATGCTTTGGCACAATACCCCATTACCTGTTACCCGGGTACATGCATTATGGACGCTGGAAGGTCTAAAGGCAATTAATTCGCAAACCTTGTTGATGGCACTAAAAGATGAGGATCCTCAGGTCAGAAAAGCGGCAATACGAATCAGTGAGCCGTTTTTACGTCAGGAAAATGCTCAGATGTTTAGTGCGTTGGCTTCTTTGAAATCTGATCCGAGTCCGGATGTGAGAATACAATTGGCGTTATCATTAAGATATAGCAAAAATCCAACTGCAAGAACCATACTGAATGAACTTTTGGCAGCCGATAAAAATAATCAGGTCATCGTACGGGTAGTAACAAAAAGTCTGAATGAAGGTGATGATTCCAAAAAAGAATTGAGGGATCTGACCTCCCATATGGATGATGATGATCAGCGTCTCGTTTTTAGGGGAGCTGCAAATTTCAGTCAACTTTGCGTTACCTGTCACGGACCAGGTGGGAAAGGTGTACCCTCTATGCTCGCACCTGCACTGGCTGGTGCTCAGCTGGTTAAAGCAGACAAAGATCTGCTGATCAGGATACTGCTTCATGGTTTAAAAGGACCGGTTAACAAGGTAAAATATCCAGATGTTATGCCGGCGCAAAATGAAAGAAGCGATGAATATATAGCTTCGGTGTTGAGTTATATTCGTGTAGGTCTGGGTAATCATCTGGGACATGAGGGTCTTGTAT
>PLCH01000134.1 GCA_003135585.1 Chitinophagaceae bacterium | reverse complement strand
TTCATGGAAAATTTATCCGTAGTAATCATAACCTATAACGAAGAGAAAAATATAGGAAGATGCATTGATTCGATCAGGAGAATTGCGGATGAAATAATTATCCTGGATTCGTATTGTGAAGATAAAACGGTTGAAATAGCAGTGCAAAAAGGAGCCATTGTAAAACAAAAAAAATTTGAAGGGTTTATTGAAAAAAAAAATTCAGTCCTGGAAATTGCAAATTATCCCTATGTTTTAAGCCTGGACGCAGATGAAATACCCGATGAAGTCCTTATAAATTCCATTCTTGAGTCAAAAAAGCAGTTTACCCACAAGGCCTACAGCATGAACCGGTGCACGAACTACTGTGGCCGTTATATCCGCCATGGGATCTGGTACCCCGATACAAAATTGCGCCTGTTTGATAAAAGTGTTGCCAGATGGGGAGGCATTAATCCTCATGATAAGGTAGAATTAAGCGCTTCTTACCCGGTCAAGCATCTGAAAGGCGATATCCTGCATTTTTCCTATAATTCTATAGAAGAGCATATTGCCCAAAACAATAAATTAAGTAGCATGGCGGCGTCCTCTTTGCTCCAGCAGGGTAAAAGAACCAACAAAATGAAGTTCCTGGTTAATCCCATGTGGGCCTTCTTTCTTGATTATTTTCTAAGGCTGGGCTTATTAGATGGTTTTTATGGTTTCGTAATAGCGATTAATGTAGCCCATTTTACTTTCTTAAAACACGTTAAGCTATACCGACTGCAACAGGGCACCCGTCAAAAACAGATCTGAGGATTATTTTTACCAGCACTTCCTAAAGCGATTACTACCTTTGCCACATCGCAGCACTCATGGCTTCCAGATAAAGGGTGGATCTTGATGCTTAAATAGTATTCTAAATGCTAAAAGAAAGTAAACCTAATTTTTTCTGGAGTATGCTTACCATGAAATGTCCCCGTTGCCGGCGGGGGCATATGTTTTTAAACAACAACCCCTGGAATCTGAAAAAGACTCTGAAAATGCATGAAAAATGCCCGGAATGCAGTCAACCTTTTGAACTTGAAGTGGGTTTTTGGTACGGGACAGGGTATGTAAGTTATGCCCTGACTGTGATTATGTCGGCTGCGAGCTTTGTGGGGTGGTGGGTATTGATTGGCCTCTCTACGGAAGACAACCGTTTATTCTGGTGGCTGGGAATTAATTCCGTCGTGCTCATTGTTCTTCAACCCTGGATTATGCGCCTTAGCAGGGTAATTTATCTATATTTCTTTGTCGGGTATGATGCTGATTACAAAAATAGTTCAGTAAAAAAATTCGATTATCAGACGGAGGACTATTACAAGGAAGGAAAACAACCTGATACCCATTTTCCGCCCTAGTAATTTTAGGTGATTTAAATTGTTTCAGCAAAAAATAAAGAGCCGGGAAATTAATTTCCGGCTCTTGGCAATTATGAAAAGGGTTAGTAAGTCCATTATTAACGGGAAAATATCCGGATTATTATCTTAACCTAGATTTCTGCGATTTTAAAGCTGTTTTTACCCCTGATTCCTTTATCCGTCATCTGCAGGCTACAGCATTCATTTACCGGGTCGTGTTCAAAGAAAAGAATATAATCATTGGCAAGCGCTTCGGTAAGAAACAGCTTTTTTTCAAGTAAGGTGGTAAGCGGAAACATATCATAGGCCATCACATATGGGATAGGTATATGTCCCTTGGATGGCAACAGATCGGCAGCGAAAACGATGATTTTCCCTTTGTAAGCTATTTGGGGCAGCATCATGGCTCGGGTGTGCCCGTGGACAAATCTGATTTTGATATTGGCTGAAAAGTCAATTCCTTCCCTAACAGAAATCNNTTGGCCGCTTTCCCGGATGGGCAAAATATTCTCCGGAAGAAAGGAAGCTTTTTCCCGCTCATTCGGGTCCGTGGCCCATGCCCAATGGGCTTCATTGCTCCAATAGGTTGCATTTTCAAATGCCGGGACAAGTTTGTCAACCCGCCGAACAATGCTTCCGCCACAATGATCAAAATGGAGATGTGTCAGTAAAACATCTGTTATATCCCTTGGGTGAAATCCGTGTTTTGCAAGAGAAATATCCAAGGTCTCATCCCCATGCAGGTAATAATGCTGGAAGAATCTGGCATCCTGTTTATCGCCAATTCCATTGTCAATAAGTACCAACCGCTGCCCATCTTCAATTAACAGACAGCGTAAAGACCAGCTGCACAAATTGTTTTCATCCGCTGGATTTATTTTGTTCCAAATGGTTTTTGGCACGACTCCGAACATGGCACCTCCGTCCAATTTGAAAAAGCCAGTATGGATCGAAAATAGGTTCATGATTGGGGTATGGGTTGTTCAGGATATTTTTTCATATTTACAAACATCAACAGAATAAATCCGATAATAAAAAAAATCATGAGTGCCAATACTGAATTTCTCATGCCACCCAGAAACTCACTTACATAACCAAAAGAAAGGGTTCCAATTACGGTGCCTATTTTATCGCAAACATCATAAAAGCTAAAATATGAAGCCGTATCTGTGGTTTGAGGCAACAGCTTGGAATAGGTTGAGCGTGATAAGGATTGAATTCCTCCCATTACCATTCCTACTGTAAATGCCACCATATAAAATTGTGTTACAGTATGGGTATTATAAGCGGCAATGCAAATCCCAATCCAAATCATAATAAGTATACCCAGTGAAAAGATATTGTTTGTCTTTTTCGAAATCAGGGAAAACAGGTAAGCACCTCCTATGGCAACCAACTGAATGATTAATATAGTAAGGATAAGCTGAGAGGAATTCATTTTCAATTCATCCGAGGCAAAATAGGCGGCCAGGTACATGACTGTCTGCACTCCCATGTTATAGAAAAAAAAACTTCGTAAAAATCGTTTTAATTTAGGGTGATGCTGCAACTGGTTCCAAACTTTTTTCAGTTCGTAAAAGCCATTGGTCAGGATCCCGTGTTCTGGCCTTTGTTGCGGTATGGAAGACGGAGGCAACCTGTTGAAAGTTATTTGCGCGAAACCTGCCCACCACAAACCTACAGAAAGGAAAGAAATCCTTACAGGCAGGGAACCAAGACCCCAATTCAAATTGTCGTTCAGCATAATGAAAGCAAGGCAAACGATCATTTGCAAAACGCTGCCAATATAACCTAAGGCAAAACCTTTGGCACTCACCCTGTCCTGCTCCTCTTCAGCTGCAATTTCCGGGAGGTAGGCATTGTAAAAAACAATACTTCCGCAGTATCCAATGGAGGCAATAACTGAGCAGAGCAACCCCAGGCCGATATTCTCCTTGGTAAAAAAAAACATTGCTCCGCATGCGACGGATCCTATATAACAAAAGAATTTCATAAAAGACTTCTTATTGCCCTGGTAATCAGCAATAGAAGATAGANNCAGAAAAGCAATGACAAGAAAAGAAAAAGAAATGGCATAGGAGGCCAGTGCTGAACGATCAAAAGTTCTTCCGAGAAAATGCACCTGAGGGGGTGCAACGGCTGTATAATAAGTAGGAAAGATCGCCGAAGTAATGATAAGCGAATAGGAACTATTTGCCCAATCATACATTGCCCAACCGGTAATAACTTTTTCAGGGGCAGTCTGCATGCGTCGGTCGTTAAATTAAATATACAAGGACAATTGATTTTAAAAATAAGTCTAATTCCCCAAAATTTGGTATTTCCTAGGTTGGGAGAAGGCCGGCATAAATGAATATTAATACAAGGATACCCACGATTATTCGATAATAACCAAATAATTTAAAGCCGTGTTTTTGCAAATACCCTATGAAAAAACGGATGGCAAGTAATGCCACAACAAATGCNNCCAGCATCGTTGGTACTGCCAGGAAAAATGAAAATTCGGCCGCCGTACTTCTGTCCAGCTTTTGTGACATTCCCCCAATAATGGTTGCGGCGCTCCTGCTTAGGCCAGGGAAGATAATCGACAAAACTTGAAAACAGCCAATTACAAATGCATTTTTCCGCGTGATTTGCTCTTCCTGGTGAATAGTGCTATTGGTGAAGAACCTGTCGATGAATAATAATACCACACCGCCTGTAATCATAACGCAAGCAATGAAAACCAGGTTGCTTAAAGCGGCATCAATATGCTTTTTCAGCAGAATCCCAAATACAACGGCCGGGATAAGTGCTATGATTAATTTAATATAGAAATTAATCTTCTTAAAATCGAAGAATTTTTTCCAATACAATACCACTACCGAAAGTATGGCAGCCAGCTGTATAACCACTTCAAACATGTCCCGGAATGGAGATTCTCCCACACCAATTAAAGGATTGGTAAATTTCATATGTGCTGTGGAGGAAACAGGCAGAAATTCCGTAAGTCCTTCGACAATGGCTAGTATTATTGTTTGAATGAGATTCATGCGCTTGGTATCTTATGGTTTACTAATAGTAAAAAATGGAGAAAAGTATATAGAACCTATATTTCAAATGAGTAAGCTGTACAACATAAAATNNAAAATGCGACGGAATTATCCATCCCATTTATATTTGAATTTCGTTTATTGACCGATGCTTTTGGATTTTTTGAAAATAGCAACAATTTCCAGTGCCAGACCCACCAGTATGAGGATAGGCGCTACTGTGATACGCGTAAAGCTGTAGACTTGTTTTGGATCAAACACATTTGGGTCTTTGCTCTTCCCACCCGCCATCAGGAAAAGGCCCAGTGCCATAACAACGATTCCAATCAGCATCCAGCGGTAATTTTCCTTTCCAAATAATGGTTGGTATTGCCGGGGTGATGTTTTTTTACTATTTGCCATGAATGAATCGTTTGTTGTTTAAGGAAAGATTGCAATATACTTAATGATTAATATAAGTCGTCCAATTTCATTTTGAGGTATTTTATCACACTTCGATGCGTACTGACAAGGGAAATCAGGATGCCCAGCAGAATCATGGCAGAAAATAACAAGGATAATAAGAGATAGTCCCTTAATGCCCTTAATTCCGGCAGCCAGGCCTCCGCAAAGAAAATAACTGCCAGGATACCTACGACTGCAATAATCCCACTGATGGCCCCATTAAGAAGGGCCCGAAGATCCATCGGCCTGGCAATAAACCACCGGGTTGCCCCAACCATTTGCATGGTTTTTATCAGGAACCGGTTGCTGAACATGGCCAGTCTTATGGTATTGTCAATAAGGAAAATAACCAGGATAGCAATAACCACAATTACCGTCAGCAATATAAGACTGATCTTGTTGATCATATTATTCAGATTGGTCACCAATGATTGGGGGTATTGAACATCTCTGACAGCAATATTCTGAGAAAGGTCATTCTGGATTTTTGTAAGGGAATCGGAGGCCGCAAACTCACTCCTGATTTTAAAATTGACACTTGCCGGTAATGGATTTTTGTCCAGCAAGGTCCCCCAATCCTTATTCCCGTCCTGCAGATATTTATGTTTTGCAACATCTTTGGTCACATATTCGTAACTCTTTACATAAGGCTGCGAAGCGATATACTGAACGAGGGCGGCGCTGTCTTTGGGGGAAACATTCTCCCTGACCCATACACTAACTTCTATATTCTCCTTAAAATTTTGCCCTAGTTTGTTAGCGTTGATAATGATCCAACCTAATATGCCCAGGAGAAACAATACAAGAGAAACGCCTACAATGGCCATTATATAAGAAGGGGTGGAGCGTTTAGCATATCCTTTTCCGAATTGCGCCATAATGAACTGCTGTTTTATCTGGGTAAGAAACGATTTGTAATGGGCAAAAATAAAGGATTTACAGGCATTTCCGTATTTTTGTTGTCCTCTAACGATGTCGGTACCCCATTATTTTGAAGGAGCGGGGTTTTAACTTTTTCTCAACTTTTTTCAACCTTCCGAATAATTCATCAGCAGGATTGCGGTTGGATCAAAGCGCAATATGAACCCGATATAAAATAGAAGGGAATTATACATCATGGAATATAAGTTCAGAGATATTGAAAAAAAATGGCAGACGAAATGGATTGAGGAACAGGTTTACAAAGTAAGTAATCAAAGCGCCAAACCTAAATATTACGTATTGGACATGTTTCCCTATCCGAGCGGTGCCGGATTGCATGTAGGACATCCCCTGGGATATATTGCCAGTGATATTTACGCAAGGTTTAAAAGGTTAAAAGGATTTAATGTATTGCATCCCATGGGGTATGATGCATTTGGTCTACCTGCCGAGCAATATGCACTTGAGCATGGAATACACCCTTCCGTTAGTACTGAACAGAATATCCATAATTTTCGCAAGCAGCTTGACAATATTGGTTTTTCCTTTGACTGGGACCGGGAGGTACGAACCAGCCAGCCCGGTTATTATAAATGGACGCAGTGGATATTTTTACAACTATTTAATAGTTTTTTTGATCGGCGAAATCAAAGAACGGCAAAAATAGGGTCGCTTATTAAGATCTTTGAGAATGAGGGTAATAAAAATTACCCTTCCCCGGGGGATACTGTCCTCAGGTTCTCAGAAAAAGACTGGGTGGGTTTTGACGAAAAACAGCAGCAAGAAATCCTGATGAATTACAGGGTGGCCTATTGTGGCTACGGAGAGGTAAATTGGTGTGAGGCATTGGGAACTGTTTTAGCAAATGATGAAGTTGTCAATGGTGTAAGCGAAAGGGGTGGCTACCCCGTCGTGAGGAAAAAGTTACGACAGTGGTATTTGAGAATAACGGAATATGCAGACAGGCTGATTGAAGGATTGGAAAGAATTGATTTTAGTGAGGCGATGAAGGAAATGCAGTCAAATTGGATTGGAAAGAGCTATGGCGCGGAGATAGATTTTCGCCTCTCCCCTGGCTCTTCTCCGGGGCCGGATGGGTTGGTGTTGAAAGTCTATACCACCCGGCCTGATACTATATTCGGTTCAGACTTTTTGGTGATAGCGCCGGAACATGAACTCCTCCAGCAGATAACGAGCGTGGAACAAAAGGCGGCAGTTGAGGGATACATTGCCCATGTAAAAAGCCGCAGTGAGCGGGAACGTATAGCGGAAAAAAAAATAACCGGTTGTTTTACGGGTGCCTTTGCCTTACATCCGTTCAACCAAAAACAAATCCCCATCTGGGTTTCTGAATATGTCCTGGCAGGCTATGGGACCGGGGCTATTATGGCCGTACCCTGTGGGGATGAAAGAGATTTCAGATTTGCAAAATATTTTAATATCCCTATTACCAACATCATAGGCAAGTACTACAACGGTGAAGAAGCAAATCCGACTAAAGACGCCATATTAGAAAACAGTGATTTTCTAAATGGAATGGTGATGCGGGATGCTATTGAAGTAGTGATCAGCAGGCTGGAAAGCTTGGGCGTGGGGAGCAGGAAAATAAACTACAGGATGCGGGACGCTGCCTTCAGCAGGCAGCGTTATTGGGGTGAGCCCTTTCCTATCGTTTGGAAAGACGCAATAGCCTATCCGCTGGATGAAAAGGACCTGCCCCTGGAATTACCCCTTATTGAAAATTACAGACCCGGGCCTGAGGGTGAAGGGCCATTGGCAAATGTAGAAAGCTGGAAGGCCAGGAAGCTCGAAACCAATACGATGCCCGGATATGCCGGTTCGTCCTGGTATTTCCTGCGATATATGGATCCACACAATGACAGGGAATTCTGCAGCCGGGAGGCCTCGGATTACTGGGGACAAGTTGATTTATACATTGGCGGAACCGAACACGCAGTTGGACACTTGCTTTATAGCCGGATGTGGACGAAAGCTTTGCACGACCTAGGTTATATCAGCCACGATGAACCATTCAAAAAATTGGTGAATCAGGGAATGATACAGGGGAGCAGCAGACTTGTCTACCGTGTGGATTTTCAAGGGGAAGAAAACATACATGAAAAAATAAAGAATACACCGCTTTTTATATCTTATCCTCTAATAGAAAAAGCCTCGGCTTTAGGTTCGAATGAAACAATTATCAGAAAAATAAAGGATATTTTCCATCCGGGTCTTGTTGAATTCAATGGGATAACCTTCCATCCGCTGCATGTAGACGTAAATATCGTCAATGGCGTTGAATTAGACATCGGGGCATTCAAAAAATGGAAACCGGAATACACAAATGCCTTTTTTATTCTCGAAGATGACGGTAAATATATTTGTGATGTCGAAGTCGAGAAAATGAGCAAGAGTAAATACAATACAGTGAACCCAGACGATTTAATCAATCGATACGGCGCCGACACTTTCCGTATGTACGAAATGTTCCTTGGTCCCGTCGAACAAAGTAAACCATGGGACACCAAGGGAATTGAAGGTGTTCACCGGTTTCTTAAAAAATTGTGGAGACTGTTTTACGATGAACAAAAAGGCAAAATATGGAATAACGATAAAGCCACTGATGCTGAGTTAAAAGTTTTGCATAAAACAATTAAAAAAATTGAAGAGGATACAGAACGATTTTCATTTAATACTGGCGTAAGCAGCTTTATGATTTGCGTAAATGAGTTGTACGATCTAAAATGCCATAAAAGAGAAGTCCTTGAGAAATTGTTGATCCTTCTTGCACCGTATGCACCACATATTTGCGAAGAATTAAATTGGCATCTGCAAACCTCCAGCGAAACTGGCCAGACCAGTCGGGAAAGACCCAGCATTCTCAGCAGCACTTTTCCCAAAGCAGAAGAAAAATATTTGATTGAATCCTTAAAAAATTATCCGGTTGCCATCAATGGTAAAACAAGGACAGAATTGAAAATCGCGTTGGATGCGACCCAGCAGCAGGTCGAAGAAATCGTCCTGACAGATCTAACAGTTAAGAAATGGCTGGAAGGGAAACAGGTAAAAAAGTTAATCTATGTTAGCTGCAAGATGATAAATATAGTTTTGTAGTTTAGGCAGCCGGCGGTTTCAGGTCCCGGCTTTTTTCGGGGCTGCTTTCACAAACCTGATCAAGGCACTGCTATTTTCCGTGCTGTACAAATGTGCCTCATAACGCTTATCCCCCGTCATAACTATCATCAAGGCTGTATTGGGTGGTATGGTGCCAAGGTTTTCCGCCACCATTACACATTCGTTATCGTCTTTAAGGTCATTTACCGCAAATTTCACGCTATAGGGACGATCTGTAAGCATAACATGTTGGAAGACCTTTTTGCCATTCAGGAAAAGTGCAATTGAGTCACCATCAATTTCTGCATTGTCGTAAAAAATTAATTCAACGGAATCCCCGGTAATAGGT
>PLCH01000103.1:3396-13324 GCA_003135585.1 Chitinophagaceae bacterium | reverse complement strand
GCCCAGGTCACGCCCATTCTGATTGCCAATGGAATCAACCAGACCATTGGCTCCGTCCCCTTTTCTGGCGACCAGTGCACTGACCACCTGGGAACGGTCTGCGGTTTCCAACAACCTGTCCTGTGTAATATTTTCCAAAGAAAAGGGTATGGTAAACTGCCCGGCCGTAAATTTTATAAAATCAAACGGTTTATAACTAATAAATGCATCCAACAAAGTGGGCGAAACAAGCGCCCCACCGGTGGCGGCGCTTCCATTTGTTCCGGATGCACCAACAAAATCAATTAATAAACGATAGCTCCATTTGGAGGCAAAGTCCCCCTGGAAATCCAGCCTGGCCCTTCTTATATCAAAACCGTCAGGTTTCCCTTTTTGTTGGAAGGTATTATACCGGACCTGGGTATAACCGCTCAGTTGTAATAACCTGCTCGCAGATAGTGGAAATGATTTTCCTTTTGAAATGGCCTCCTGTTGTTTAATGGCAAATTCTGTCCGTATCGAATCCACTTCTGCCTGGGTGAGGGTTCCCTTCCTCACCAAAATATTCAACACATCATTCGGTGTTTGTGCTTTGGCTGCCCCGGCTAAAAAAAAGATTACAGCCGTTAAGAATGGTGGTTTCAATTTCATATAATGCACGTTTGGTTATGTTATTCAGTAATTGAAAGATGATTAAATGTGATAAGAATCCTGCAAATGAGAGGGGTGTATGAACACCTGAATATCCATGAAGTGCCGGGAGGCACAACAATGACAGCTAAAAATTGAAAGACCCATAAGAAAATACTTCGCCATATAGTTGGTTTAAGCGCAAATGTATATATTAGTCTACTATTTTAGTAGAATAATAGAATATTTTTTTCCCCAATGATTATTCTACTATTTTAGTAGAATAATAAAAGCAATCCCGCTCATGCGGAATTTTGGGAATGTCTAAACCATAGTGAATGGGAGCTTTTAGGCAGTAGCCGAATAATATTTCTTACGAAGGGTGAAATCGCCAAATTTTTCTCCTGGCATCTTTTCCTGTTTGAAGGCGCCAAAAATGCTGTCCAGCTCTTGCAGGATAGCTGTTTCATCGAGGTTTTCTTTGTAAATTTTATTGAGTCTTGTACCGGAATGATCGCCTCCAAGGTGGAGGTTATAATACCCCAATGAGGTACCGACCAGGCCGATTTCCGCGATATAGGGCCGGGCACAACCATTCGGACAGCCGGTCATTCGAATGATAATATCTTCTTTCAGTAAATGATATTTGATTAACATCGGTTCTATCTTATCGAGTAAGGTAGGCAGATAGCGCTGTCCTTCGGCCAACGCCAATGGACAGGTATTCAACGCCACACAAGCCATTGAATTTTTTCGTATTTCAGAAACCCCGTCAGTATATTCGATAATTCCGTATTTATAAAGAATTTTATCAATAGCAGCTTTGTCTTTGTCTCTGATATCCGCCATGATCACATTCTGGTTACCGGTGAATCGGAAATTGGCCTTTCCGGTATGGGCCACGTCAAACATGGCAGATTTCAAAGCCAGTTTTTCATCGTCAAGGATTCTTCCATTTTCCACGAAAGGGGTATAAAACCAAAGACCCTGATGGTTTTGCTGCCAACCGTAATAATCTTTTCGCTCGCTGAAATGAAAAGGACGTGCCTCTTCGAGCAAAAAACCCGTTCGTTTATTCAATTCATCTCTAAACCAGCCCGTTCCATATTTATCAACTGTATATTTTAGCCGGGCCAATTTGCGGTCGTTTCTATTCCCATAGTCACGCTGAATGGTTGCTATTTCATATATAGCTTTAAGCACTTTTTCTCCCCCAGGTGCGTATCCGATTACTGAGGCCAGCCTGGCATAGGTTGCCGGGTTGCCATGGGTCGTAGAAAGGCCACCCCCTATAGCAATGTTGAATCCCTTCAATTCGTTATTTTCAAGAATAGCGATCAACCCGACATCGTTACCGAAGACATCTATATCATTATTGGGAGGAATGCCAATGGCTATTTTGAATTTACGCGGAAGGTAGCGGTCCTGGTAAAGGGGATCTTCTTCCTCCTTTTTATCCTTAAGTTTTTCTTCATCAAGCCATATTTCATAATAGGCCCTTGTCTTGGGCATCATCTGCTGGCTGATCTTTGCCGCGTAGGCATGAATCTGGGCATGTATAGGGGATTGCAGGGGATGGGCTGCACATATGACATTGCGGTTAATATCCCCGCAGGTGGCAATGGAATCCAGCTTTGCCTTGCTGAATGCTTTAATAGTTGGTTTTATTTTTGACTTGATAAGACCATGTAGCTGAAGTGTTTGACGCGTGGTGATCTTGATGACACCGGTTGAATTTTCCCCTGCGATATGGTGCGTGGCTATCCATTGTTGCGGGGTTAAAAATCCGCCGGGTAATCTGAGCCGAATCATAAAGGAATACAGACGCTCCAATTTTTTTTCGGCTCTTTCCTCCCTCCTGTCGCGGTCATCCTGCTGGTACATGCCATGAAATTTCAGTAAGGCCTGGTCATCTTCGCTAATCGCCCCGCTAATCTCATTTTTAAGGCCCTCTTCAATAGTACCCCTAAGCCCGTCACTTTTCTCCTTGATCCTTTCTACAGGTGATAAATTTTCAGACATGGTTGACTTTTGATGTGGGGTTTAATAAACATCTTTCAAATATCTTCCGGCTACTTTCAAATCATTCAAATAAGCATTGGCTTCAGCATCTTTCTTATTTCCGAATTTCTTTATAATATCAAGAATTGCGTTTTCAACGTCGATACTCATCGGTTCTTGGGCGCCACAAATATAAACGCTGGCGCCGGCGTCCAGCCATTCAAAAAATTCAGCCCCATGTTTCAGCATCTTATGCTGAACATATTCTTTTTGTTCCTGGTCCCTGGAAAATGCCGTATTTANNCTCCTGTACTTACCCATGACTGGAACTCGGTTTGATACATGAAATCCGTGATAAAATGCTGGTCACCAAAGAAAAGCCAGTTTTTCCCCGATGCTCCCGTCGAGTCTCTTTCAGCAAGGAAAGAGCGGAATGGTGCAATCCCCGTACCCGGACCTATGANNTCGCTTCACCTACGGGTAATTGGGATAGAATATTTGAGCACAAACCATGTTTTATTTCCTCATTAATTGTGAAGGTATCTTTAGCAACAATTATATGGACTTCGCCTCCATGCGCCCCAGGGGAGGAGCAAATGGAATATAGCCGGGGAGTGGTGGGTTCCAGTAAAAGGGCTACTTCTTCAAATTGCTGGGCATCTTTTACCGGGTATATTTNNATTAATAAACTTATCTTGGTATCTGGAATATCTTGTTGTACGATCCCTGCATATTTTTTTACGACTCTTTCTGGGATATAAACGATATTGACTTTTCTTTTCAGTAAATCAAAAGCACTTATTTCTTCATTTCGATAAAATATTCTTTTGTCAGGGTCCATACCAGTCAAGCGAAAAATAGCTTCGACCATTCCCAAAGGATTTTCCGGAATAATGCCAATGGAATCACCTGGTTGATACTCTATTTCTTCTATCGAAATTTCAATATGGTGTGTTTGTTTGTTTGAGCCCCTGTCGTTTAAATTTATATTTGACAGAACAGTCCCGGCATAAAGCTTTTTACCGGAAGGTTTCCTGGAAACCGGAGGAGTTGATGTAACCGGGCCCGTATGGGTACTTAATTTATTTAATACTTCAGAAAACCATTTGCCTGCTTCCGTTTCAAAATCAGTATCGCACATCTGAAGAGATACAATTCTTTGGCCACCTAATTTATTCAGTTGTGCATCAACATCTTCCCCAGCCTTACAGAAAAGCGGGTAAGCGGTATCGCCCAGTGCCAATACACCGTATTTGAGTTTTTCGAGTTTAAACCCGTTTTGATGAATATGGTCATAAAATTTTTTTGCTGCAGCAGGAGGTTCACCTTCTCCCTGGGTACTAATGACTGTAAAGAAATATTCCTCCTTGGAAAGATCACCCAGGCGATATTGATCAAGGCTTACCAGTTTTGCGTGAATACCATTCTTTTTAGCTTTAGCTGCAAAATCGGTAGCCAGTTTTTTTGTATTGCCGGTTTCAGTACCATAGGCNNCTCCTGCAATTCTTTTTCCTTCTCAATAATTCCTGTTAGATAGCCGTTGAGCCAGATCAACTCTTCTTTGGTTGAGCTGGCAATGAGGTCTAGAATAATTTTTAATTTGGATGCTGATAACATATTATAATTCTGATTTGACGATCATGCTCTCTCTGCTAAATCAATATTTTTGTTGACCTGTTTAAAATAATTCGCTTTGCTTTTGCTATTGGGCACCCATTGAAACTTTTCGTGTAATGCGGCACATTTTCCGATGATGATCAGAGAAGGAGAAACATATTGGTTGCCTCCGTTTTGTCTGAAGTAATCATGAATATTACAACTATATACATTTTGCAAAGGCGTTGTTGCCTGCTCCACTACGGCAATGTATTTGTCTGTGCCGATTCCATGCCCCAATAATTGGCCAATCAACAATTCCAGGGTGCCACATGACATATAAAATACCAGTGTATCATTGGTTTGGGACAATTCTTTCCAATAGTTTTCTTCCCATTTTTCCTCCTTATAATAAGTGAGAAAACGTACCCCGACGGAATAGCCCCTTGCCGTCAGGGGGATGCCGGCATATGCTCCAGCACCCGAGGCGGCAGTTACACCCGGTACGATTTCATAGTCAATATGATGCTCCGACAAAGCCTGAAGTTCATCCAGGATATTCGAAAAAAAGGAAACATCCCCTCCTTTCAGCCGAACAACCAGATTTCCCTGCAGTGCATATTCGATCAATAATTCGTTGATAGTGGCCTGCGGCGTGGAAGCCCCCTTGCTACATTGTTTTCCCGCATGCAGGATAACGGAGTCTTTACGCGTAAACTCCTCTAGTATAGTATCACTCACCAGTCTATCCGTAATGATAACATCGGCAATTTGAAGGTAACGGAGCGCTTTAAGCGTTATCAATTCCGGATCCCCGGGGCCTGCCCCGGCGAGGATAACTTTACCTATTTTTTTATTTTGGTTCATTGATGCTGATAAATTGGTATTTAATTGAAGATCCTTATTGAATCATACATGCACCTACAGTGACATTACTGGTCTCATCGATCAAAATGGCGCCACCATTTGCCTGAAGGTCCTTGTAGGAATCAAAAGCCACCGGAGAAGCTGTTTTGATTGTTGCTTTAACAATATCATTCAGACCAGCCTGCTTTAATGAATAATTTTTTTCAAGCGTATTTACATCCAGCCTGTATTCAATTTCTTTAACCACACTTCGTACAGTGCGACTATTGATTTGCAATAAATATTTGTTTCCCCGGATAAGGGGCTTATTATCCATCCAGCAGAGCAGCACTTCCAGTTCTTGCTTCATTTGGGGAGGGTAGTCATTTTTCACAATCACGTCGCCGCGGCTAATATCCAGATCATCCACAAGCCGCAGGACAACACTCTGGGGTGCGAACGCCTCTTCTACTTCCTTACCACCCGTTTCTATGGCTTCGATAGTGCTCTTCAGGCCGGCTGGCAACACAGTCACCGCGTCCCCTCTTTTATAAATGCCACTTATTATTTTTCCGGCGTAACCCCGATAATCGTGCAGATCTTCAGTTTGAGGGCGGATAACGTATTGGACAGGAAAACGGGGATGGGTAAGATTAATGTCCTTTTCTAACTGAACATTTTCGAGTAGTTCCAATAAAGCAGGACCTTCAAACCAGTCAAGATTAGCTGATTTGGTAACGATATTATCCCCTTTTAAAGCGCTGATGGGCAGGTAGGTAATGTCCTTTAACCCGACCAGTCTGGCAATCTCAGCGTAATCGATTACAATATTATTGAACACGTCCTGGGAATAATCAACGAGATCCATTTTGTTAATGGCCACCACTACATGAGGGATATTCAATAAAGATGCAATGATGGAATGCCGGCGGGTTTGTTCAGCAACCCCGTTCCTTGCATCCACCAGAATAACAATCAGGTTTGCGTTGGACGCACCGGTAACCATGTTGCGGGTGTATTGAATATGACCCGGTGCATCGGCAATGATGAATTTGCGCCTGGGAGTGGAGAAATATTTGTAAGCAACGTCAATGGTAATTCCCTGCTCCCGCTCTGCACGCAGACCGTCCGTCAGGAGGGCAAGGTCAATTTCTCCATCCTCCTTGTTCCTGCTTTGCTTTTCAAGAGCCTCGAGTTGGTCTATAAGAATGCTTTTACTATCGAATAATAGCCGACCGATCAAAGTACTTTTGCCATCGTCAACACTCCCGGCTGTTATGAAACGTAGTAGATCCATTGGCCATATCCCTTAAAGGGTTTTGTTTTTGTATCAGACCTGACTAAAGTCTGAGATAATAAATTCAAACGTAATTTTATTCATTCGGAGGAAGGGTTAAAAATAGCCATTCTTTTTCCTGTCTTCCATTGCTGCTTCTGATACCTTATCATCAATTCTTGTCTCACCACGCTCACTGGTCTTGGTAGCGGCAATTTCCCTGATAATGTCTTCTATACTCGATGCCTCAGATTCCACAGCAGCGGTGCAGGTCATGTCTCCCACAGTCCTGTAGCGGACTTTCTTTCTTACAATCTTGTCATCCGCGTCCAACCGAATAAAGGGAGAGATGGCCACTAATTGGCCTTCATGTTCCAGCACGTCCCTTTGGTGGGCAAAATAAATAGAAGGCAAATCAATGTTTTCGCGACGGATATAATTCCAAATATCCAGCTCTGTCCAATTGCTGATTGGGAACGCCCTCACGTTTTCTCCCTTATTTATTTTGCCATTATAGATATTCCACAATTCGGGTCTTTGTAACTTCGGATTCCACCGANNTCTTTGTAACTTCGGATTCCACTGGCCAAATTCATCTCTTACAGAAAAGATTCTTTCTTTGGCCCTGGCTTTCTCTTCATCCCTTCTGGCACCGCCGATACAGGCGTCAAATTGAAATTCTTCAATGGTGTCCAGCAGAGTAAAAGTCTGAAGAGCATTGCGGCTGGCAAATTTTCCTTTTGTTTCCGTTAAGTTTTTCATTCTGATGGTATCCTCAACCTTACGTATTATCAATCTTTCGCCTATACTTTCTGCCAGATGATCCCTGAAATCCAAAGCCTCCTGAAAATTGTGGCCCGTATCAATATGAACCAATGGAAATGGAAATTTTCCGGGCCGGAAGGCTTTGGCTGCAAGATGCACCAGGGTAATGGAATCTTTACCGCCACTGAAAAGCAAAGCAGGACGTTCGAACTGACCCGCTACTTCCCTGAATATGTGGATGGCCTCCGATTCTAATTGATCCAGGTAATCTAATTGGTATTGGCTCATGATTGTTTTTTGTTTTTATCTCTAACCCACGTGCAAGCCGCATTCTTTTTTAGCGCCATCTTCCCACCACCATCTTCCCGCTCTAAAATCTTCTCCCGGTTTAATAGCCCTTGTACAGGGCGCACAACCAATGCTGACAAATCCTTTGTCATGCAAAGGATTATAGGGAATATTGTGCTGATGGATGAATTGATTGACCTCATCAGTTGTCCAGAACAGCAGGGGATTGTATTTGATGACTGCATTATTCTCGTCCCATTCTAGCAGTCCATGGTTTTTTCTTTCCGCCGAATGCTCTGCCCTAAGACCGGTGACCCAGACAGCCTTACCCTGCAATGCCCTTTTAAGAGGTTCGACCTTGCGGATATGGCAACACTCCTTTCGGTTGACAACAGATGCATAAAAGGCATTGGGTCCTTTCAAATTCAAGTAATCTTCGAGGAGATTGCGATCAGGATTGTAAGCCAGGACTTTTGTATTGTACCGTTCGTTGGTACTGCTCCATACGGAATAGGTTTCGGCGAAAAGACGACCGGTATCCAGAGTAAAAACGGAAACTGGAATCCTGGCGGAAAGTATGGTGTGTGTGATTACCTGGTCTTCCTGACTAAAACTGGTTGAAAAACTAACCTGACCTGGAAACTGGCCCACCAGGAAATGCAATGATTCCTCGATGCTTAGTCCACCCATTTGGTCGAGTAAATCAGTGATATTTTCTTGTCTTGTATGATTCATTGAAATCGCTTCGTCTAATTGATAAATTTAAAAGGGGAATCTGGTGGCACAAGATCAGCAACAACAACATTTGGCACAGCAGCAGAATGTGTAATTTAGATAGCTGGGAAAATTCATATAATGATAATAAATATAAGTCTACTAATATGATGGACAAAGATAAAACGGAAATGCGAATTAAAAAAGTTTTATTTTGTTATTTCCCTGTCTATTTTTTTTGGGTTCGCCATTGAAGACCAATGCATTGAAGNNCATTGAAGGAGCCGGGACCACAAAAATTTACGGGGATTCTTTTTTTAATATATAACAATTTATTATGGCAAAAGATACAGTTTGGGTCAGGGAAGCAGGGGCAAAAGATGCCGGCCTGATTGCTGACATTAGCCGTCAGACTTTCCATGAAAGTTTTGCATCAGAAAATACCAGAGAAAACATGAATAAATTTATGAATGAACAATTCACAAGAGACAAGTTGATGGCAGAAACAAAAGACCCGGGCAATTTATTTTTGCTCGCATTTATGGATAAAGACCCGGTGGGCTATTGTAAATTAAGGGATTGGAAGGGCCCAAATGAACAAGAAGACGTTTCTGCCATCGAAATTGCGAGAATTTATGTCGTGCAAAAAAAAATCCGATGCGGCATAGGGAAATTATTGATGCAGAACTGTATTGAGATTGGGAGGGAAAAAGGGCGTCAGGTAATCTGGCTGGGGGTATGGGAGCGTAATGTAAAATCAATTGATTTTTATACCAAATGGGGGTTCAAAAAATTTAGCAAACATATTTTTATGCTTGGGGATGAACCGCAAACGGACTGGTTGATGAAGAAAAGTCTTTTGTAGAATATTCCAGACAACGACTCCGGTGGATTTTCATCAAACTGTTATAAAGATTTGATGAAGCTGCCGTATATTCGTCTAAATTAATGAACAACTGCAAAAATGCGAATAGCAATCATCAATGGCCCCAATCTAAACCTTTTAGGCACACGAGAACCGGAAGTTTACGGTAGCAGCAGTTTTGAACAGTATTTGGAGGGTCTTAAAAAAAAATATCCCCGTATAGAATTCACTTATTTTCAAAGTAACCAGGAAGGGGAATTGATTGATGAATTGCAAAGGGTTGGTTTTTCTTATGATGGTATCATATTCAACCCCGGCGGTTATACGCATACCTCTGTAGCTATAGGCGATGCAGTTGCATCGATTAAGACCCCCACCGTCGAAGTTCATATTAGCAATTTGCACGCAAGAGAAGAATTCCGTAAAATTTCTCATGTTTNNGCCAAATGCAAAGGAACCATTACAGGATTGGGATTAAAAGGATATGAATTGGCGCTGGGTTATTTTAGTTCCTGAACCGAATTGTTTTCATAAGAAAACCCTCATCAGTATTGCAAATCCGGTATCTTGCTTGGGCTCCTCCGTTTTTTTGATGATATGCAATCCATTTTTGGTCCAGATTTTGAAAACTTCTCCTTTTTTTCTTTTTGTTATCTCCTTCTCAATCTGTGGCATCAAGACACCTCTGGCTACCCAACCCAAGTCTCCTTTTGTCCGACTTTCTCCCCCCATGGAATAAGTTTGTGCCAAATGTTCAAAGGAATCTGAACCTTTGTTTATTTTATCGGTTATTTTATATCCAAGAGAATCAGCGACCTTATACTTAAAGATACTGGTATCAATAAATATCTGGCTGATCCTGTAGTAAGTATTGGGTGCTTTTGCCAGGACCTGCACCAGAAATCGATTGGATTTTGTACCATAGGGCCCAAATACTTTTTTTAATTTGCCTGCATAGGCAAGGCTGT
>PLCH01000103.1:1547-3375 GCA_003135585.1 Chitinophagaceae bacterium | reverse complement strand
CCAGAAAGAGGCAGGCACCAAACAATCAGCAAGACAAGACCAGCATATATTTTCATAATTATCTAATTAAGTTTGCAAATATAGGATAATCACCTTTGGACATTTATAGCCTTGAAATCATAAACTGGAATGATTTTCGTTAATAAATAGAATTAAATTTTCCCGAATGCGCTGGATCNNCTTTTTACTTATGCTCGTTTCTTTGAATGGTTTTTCCCAATGGAAGGATTTTATAATTGGTGCAAAAGGAGATACTTTGAATAAGGTTGATAACAAAGGACAGAAACAGGGTAAGTGGATTAACCATTTCAGCGAAATTAGAGGGGAGCCTGGCCATGAAGAGGAGGGAGAATATAAGAATGGTCGTAAAGAAGGGGGGTGGCGTTTATATAGCCTCGAAGGGGATTTGGTGGGCCTCGAAGATTATAAATGGGGAAATAAGGACGGAATATGCCAGTATTTTAATAAAAGTGGCGGCTTAATCCGGGAAGAAGGCTGGAAGGCAATGAATCCCGAGCATCAATATGACACTTTCCAGATAGAAGATGTTGATCACCTGGACCAGTACAAAAAGGTAATAGTGAAAAACGAAGGTGTGGCAATCAGACATGGAGTCTGGAAGTTTTACAACCCTTCAACGGGAATGATTTTCAGAACCGAAACCTATACATTGGGAAAACTGGAAACCCCCAGTCCCGCCGCAAAAGATTCCACCCGTACGGTGGTAAAATCTCAGGTAAAGCCCAAGGAAGTACAGGATTTTGAGAAAAAAAATGCGGGAAAAAAGAAAATAAAAATACGGGACGGTTCCGTCAATTAACAGCTTTTATTTTTCCTCAAAATATCTCATAAGAAATGAGCGGCAAGAGAAATCCCCAATAATGTTTTCAGCCTGAAACTTGGGAATGCAGTCGATACAAGGGCACTTCGGTTCAGGACTGTTACTCCAAGTATGCTCCTGGCCGGAACCTGGATAATAAGTCTTTTTGCGCAAATTCATTTTGGAAAATAATTGTTAACGGTAATTCAATTGGATCTGTTGATGATCGCATTCTTGGCAACCAATAAGATGGGTTTTGAAATACTAAAAGGTTTGTTATCCAACCCGTAATCTTTTGGATCCAGGACCATGACAAAACTTAACCTTGGCTGGTAGGCTTTCTTTCCTTCAGCATCTGAGAGGGGCTGATCCGGATTTGTTATTAAATTAATACTTAGTTGACAGTTTTTAGTACTGTCATATAACTTACAACTGCATTGCATTATGTAGGTTCTAGTGTTGTTGGTTGGGGTTAAAAAGGATATATCGCCCGGGGGGAAGCGACCCTTGATATATAAAAGCAAAGGCTTATCCTGTATTGCCAATGAATCCTGGGCATCGGGGTATGGAACAATGGGAAACAAATTAATAATGCCACTGAACTCCTGTGTTCCCCCATTCAATGAAAAAATTCCATCTGTGGTAATGGAAGAAGAGACGGCCTGAATATCCTTAAGTGAAAGTGAAATTTCACTGGCCACTTTATCCTGGCCCTTGCAAATACCAATTCCAACAAGAGGTATCAGTAATAAAAAATAACATTTCTTCATCTTTGCCTTTTTACCAAAGCACACCTTAAGTTATAAAATATTTGGTAACAATCCTTCNNGGTAACAACGTGCCCAGGAGGAGTCAGACCGGAATCAGGAAATCCATTTCTACCGGAAAAAAACAGAAGCCTTTAAAAAAAAGGAGGCCTCCCTTTTTCAGGGAGGCCATCCTTTTTATGAAAGCAAAACCAAACTTCACTTATTTTTTAAAATCGTTTATTCCATAATAATATACTTC
>PLCH01000103.1:0-1535 GCA_003135585.1 Chitinophagaceae bacterium | reverse complement strand
TGCTTTAGTGATAACAAAACCCGGACGCATATTGGTTTGATTGCTAATAACGCCATCGCCGATATTAGTTACCTGAACACCACCAGGGATTCCTAATTTCTCTGCATTTTCTTTACTAACCTCGGTGAAGTCAGCACCGAGCGATTCAATGACTACACTCATTTGACTGGCAAAAGTTCCCAGTTTGTTTTTCAAAACAACTTCAATATTCCTTTCCTTTCCATCTCTTAACAAAACCAGTTTAACCTTATCGCCTGGTTTCTGACGGGCAATCTGCTCTGACAATTGTGATCCTGTAGTAACAGTAAGTTCATTTACTTTAAGAATGGCATCTCCTTTTTTAATGCCTGCTTCTGCAGCTGCACCTTTGGGATCAACTTCCATAATCCATACCGCGCTAACATCGTCATTGATGCCCAATTCCTTTTTCTTTGCATCGTCCAATTCTTCGGGTGCCATACTAATACCAAGATAACCTCTTTGTACAGATCCAAATTTCATAATGTCTCCGATCACTTTTTTCATGAGGTTAGAAGGAATGGAATAGGCATAACCTGCGTACGAACCAGTGGGTGAAGCTATGGCGGAGTTGATTCCGATCAGTTCACCGTTCGTATTTACAAGAGCTCCGCCGCTGCTGCCCGGATTTACAGCTGCATCTGTCTGAATAAAAGATTCAATAGGGGCTGAGCCCTGCCTGTTGATTCCGATATTCCTTGACTTTGCGCTAATTATACCTTCCGTTACAGTTACGTCAAGATTGAGGGGATAGCCGATGGCCAAGACCCATTGCCCTAACCTGGCATCGTCTGAGTTCCCCAGGACCATAGGCTGAAGGTTTTTGTCATTAATCTTTATCAATGCCAAATCGGTATTTGGATCGGTGCCGATTAATTTTGCCTTGTAATTTTTTCTGTTATTCAATGTGACATTTATATCAGTTGCTCCATCCACTACGTGATTGTTTGTAACGATATAACCATCTGAACTAATAATTACGCCGGAACCTGAGGCTCTCTGATCAGGCTGTTGAAACTGCCTGCCATTTTCTCCAAAATATTTTTTGAAAAAATCATCACCAAACATATCCCCAAAGGGGTTTTGCTGAGGGGCATTCCCATTTACCTGTTTAAATTTGGTAACAGTTTTAATATGTACGACGGATGGTACCGCAGTGGTTGCAGCTTTCTCGAAATCAACCGTCGGGTTTGGTAGGGTTCCTTTATAGGAAGATCGAACAGCCGGAACGGTGCTGGTATCTTCTATAATACTGTTGTAATACTTATGTGTACTGGCAAACAGTGCTGCCCCGCCAATTATGCTTACAGTCCCAAGCATCAGTGCGGCCCATTTAATTTTCCTTGTCATAGCTTTCAATGTTTTTTAATTTTATACCTAAAATTTGAACTGAATTCTGAAAAGTTTCTGAATAAAGGAATATTATCTTCGTTTGGGGAGCTTCTAAAGAGAGAAAAAAGGTCCTTTTAACATTTATTTAGAATTGGAGCCGGAAAGTATGGAGTTGGTTGATATAT
>PLCH01000644.1 GCA_003135585.1 Chitinophagaceae bacterium | reverse complement strand
GGAACAGCAGCTCGCGCCCAGCATTCTTATAAACATAAAAAAGAAATTTCCCGGAAAAAGAGTTTTCGGGGTCACTGAATTTTCAACCATCTCCTCCGTGGACTATTATGTCAAAATGGTGGATGCAAAGCACTGGCTCACCATTAAAATGGATGCTGAAGGGGATTGGGTATGGGTTGAAAGGTACGCAAAGGCCCCGGGGGACTGACCCGGAATTTGAATTAAATGCAAAAGAAAATCAATATTTTATTTGGTTCTTTGTCAAGGGATTAGAAGGTTATAAGGAAGTGTTTACTGTTTTCTGGCCACAGCGGATCCAAATACTTTTCCACATTATGCAATATTTTGTTAACTTAGGGACATAAATTTTTAATCCTAAACTTTCGTTATGAAAAGAGCAAAATGGATACTAATGGTGTTGGCGATTCCTTTTTTGATGGTTCCGACCGCAAGAGCCAATGACGGGCACGATGATGGCAAGGAACACAAGGAAAATAAGAAACACGACAATGACAGACGGGATAATGATGAAAGGCGTGACGATGACGGCAAGCACGACAGTGACGGCAGTTCAACTACGCATTCATCCACTCGCGTACCTATTGATGCAGGCATAGGCATTTTGCTTATTGCAGGTCTTGGTCTCGGAGCAAAGCTGGTGATCGACAGGAATAAGAAGAAAGCCACAGAGATTTAGGCTTCATGGATCAAATGATTATTTTTCGCAGATGGAAACAGATTCCCAGGGCTGTGTATTTGTTTTTTATTAGGGTATTTGTTCTATTCATTGCCTGGAAATCTATTTATTTATTTTTTTTATTACCCACNNCTTACTTACACAGTAGGTTTGGGTACAACTAAAACTCTTGATTTTTTAACCAATTCCAAGGATTTTACTACCAAAAGCGGGATGAGCAGACTCGAAGGGGATGGAGGAGTTAGGTATGAAGAGGAAATGGATATTTATTATAAAAATGAAAGGGTTTTGGAAATAGCAGATGCCTGCAACGCGTTGGAGCTTTTGGTACTCTACACAGGGTTTATTGTTTGTTTTCCCTCCAAAATTTCCAGGAAACTGGCATTTATCTTTTCGGGTTTAATAATGATCTATATCCTTAATCTTTTCCGCTGCGCCTTGCTGACCCTTATCGTACTTCATTATCCCAAATATCTGGATTTCTCCCATCATTTTCTTTTCACGTTCATGGTGTATGGGTTTATATTTTTGCTGTGGTATATATTTGCTCAAAAGATGATCGTTCATGCCAAGCCTAAGCAATAAAAGACTTTTTTTCCTCATTGGACTGATAGCAATCACTTTAATCTATTTTTTATACAACATGTTTCTGGTGGATGTGGATTATTACCAGTCTATACCCAGAAAAATCAGACATATCAATAAATTCGGATCCATCCTTATCGTTTATGGGGTTGGTACCTGGACATTAAAAAAGTATACGATCGGCTGGATGATGCAGATCTGGCATGCAGTTTATGCAGTTTCCGTCTTCGCCCTGATCCTCATCGGATTGTACGATTGGCGCATTGGAATGCTATCCGTCCAGTTAAGGAATATTGCCAGTGCCCTACATGAGTTTTTGATCTCACCCATCCTTTTTGTAGGCATGGGTATCCTGAACAGCCGTCTTTTAAATAGTCCCGGACAATAAATAGTTCGATTTTTAGTTTTTAGTTAAATCCAATTTCTGTTCGAACTAAAAATCGGCTATGNNTTAGCCAGGATATTTCATGGCTTGGTCTGACGATCACTTTTGCTGTAGGATTTCTTTTGGCGACCTCCATCTTCTGGCTGTTTGGAAATACCATCAAAAGCTTGCTGGTCTCTTTCATTTTTTAGGTTTTTTCCTTTTCTTCCCCTTAGAATAAATTTTCTTTGCCTGTTCGATAAGGCTGATAAACTCTTTTTGTGCCTCATCCTTCGGATCATAAGATTGGGTGGCCAGTTCAATGGCATCATCCCAGTTAACCTGACTCATATATATTGACTGCTTCATCAGATCCCCGAATATGACTGCGGAAGATGCAAAACGGTAGCAGGGAAGTAAATCGGTAAACGGTGTAAATTTAAATGGACAATCATAGAGAGAAAGCCTTTTGACGGAATCAGCGGGTAATTTATAATGAAGGGAGACCTTTGCAAATCCTTTTTTCCCCGGAAATAAATTGTCAATGTTCGGATCAGTAGGGGTAATTTCAAACATAGTCAGCAATGAATGCCCCGATCCGACCTCGCCTCCCAGAATTTCATTCACTGAATCTGATAAGGCTTTCAGCTTGTTGTCAAAACCTATCAGGCGATAGTTTTTTACGATGGCGGGATTAAAATTTATGTCCAGGTATGCGTCATCAGCAACCGCATATATGGTCTGGGTGAACTCCTTCATGAGCACTTTTTCCGCTTCTTTTTCATTGTCCAGATAGGCAAAATTCCCATTCCCCCGTTTTGCCAGGACTTCCAGTTTTGAATCCTTATAATTTCCCATCCCTACACCCAGGCAGGTCAGATAAATGCCCCATTGTTTATGCATCGTAATTAATCGTTCCAATTCATCTTCCGTGTTTTGCCCTACGTTAAAATCCCCATCCGTCGCCATTATCACGCGGTTGTTTCCTCCCTTGATATACTGGCTTTTGGCCAAACGGTATGCTGCGCGGATCCCTGCTTCACCGGGAGTTGGGCCGCCGGGATTTAATTCTTCTATGGCTTCTAAAATTTTCTTTTTTTCATTGCCGGGTGTCGGAGGCATCCATACTCCTACGGTACTGCCGTAAACTACTATCGAAACGGTGTCTTTTTCCCTGAGATTTTTCACCAATAAGCCAAAGGCTGATTTTAATAAGGGTAAACGGTTAGGCAGGTCCATGGAACCTGAAACGTCAATCAGAAAAACGAGGTTGGCCGGTGGAATTTTTTCCAGGTCCGCCTTTTTTGCACATACGTGCAGGTAGAGTAAAAGGTTTTCAGAATTCCAGGGGCATTCAGTTAGCCAGGAATTGAAGGAGAAATTACTATCCGGCGGNNAATAATCGAAATTAAAATAGTTCAGCAACTCTTCAATTCTTACGGCGTCCGGCGGCACGGTGCTTCCCATGTTCAGGAACCGGCGCGTATTGCTGTAGGAGGCTTTGTCGATATTTATGGCAAATCCGGTTTGCGGAAATTTGGAGGCGGGAACAAATTCATTTTCCACAAGGGAGCTGTAAGTTTCAGCGCCAACTGTCCAGCCTTTCCAGTCCCCGGGTTTCAGATTTTTTGTGAAGGACATCAAACTCTTCCTTGGCGGGGTGGGTGGCGNNCCAGGGTTATGTATTGGTATTTGCTTGCGTCCAGCCTTGCGGAGAAAGTTTGATATCCATCCGCCATTAAAGTCATTGAATCATACAACCTGGGTATGGGTATGCCGAAGCCCCCCGAGCCACCGGAATAATAAATATAACCGCTTGAATGAATGAGTATTTTAACATTCGCCAGCGAATTGTTATTCTCATCTTTTATTTCCCCGCGCAAATAATATTGGGCCCGGGAAGAAGATAAAATAAAAAAGAAGACAAGTATGGCAATAAACTTTTTCAAACTTATTCTACCAGTTTATAAATGGCGGCATTGTTTCTTCCCAATCCGTTATAATCCAAACCGTAACCTATGACAAACTTATTGGGAATAGTAAAACCTATATAATCAACAGTAATCGGATATACCATGGCTTCTGGCTTGTACAGCAGAGAGACAATTTTTAAGGATTCGGGCTGCTGATGCACCAGCTGGGGTAAAAATTCATTCAGCGTCTTACCCGTATCAACGATGTCTTCGATAATAACCACATGCCGGCCAAACAAATCCATATCCAGCCCAATGGCCGTTATTACACGTCCGGATGATTTAGTGCCTTTATAAGAAGCCAGTTTTATAAAACAGATTTCGGCTTCAATGGAAAAATTCTTAAAAAGGTCGGAAGCAAACATAAATGCGCCGTTGAGGATGGCAATAAACAAAGGCTTCTTTCCTGCATAATCCTTGCTAACCTGGTCTGCCAGAGACTTCACCTTTTCAATGATGGATGAGGCGCTGAGAAAGGGCTCAAAAAATTTGTCATGCACACGGATCGTTGACATATCTGTGTTTGAATAGGTTCAATTCCTGGCCGATTCACCAACCAATGCGGGTCTGGAGGATGCAGGAAACTGCAAATAAATTTTTTCACCCGCAGCAGGTTCTTCGCCGTCGGACAAGCGGTTCAGGGTTAATAAACTGGCATATCGGATTCCTTCCTCCTGGCAAATAACGTACATGGTTTCTCCATTTTGCACGATATGAAATTCCGCCGCACCCTGCTTTCTTTTGCGTTGAAGATAAAGAAGCTGATCTTTTAACAATATATCTTCTTCCTTAAGGTCGTTAAATTCCAGTAACCGGCCGAGGGGAAGCCCGTTTTGTTCTGAGAGTGCCAGCATGGAGATGCCCGACTTTGCAAAAATTACCCTTGTCTTATTGATCTGAAACTCGCCGGAAGGGTATTTACTCTTCTGGGTTTCGGAAGCTTCCCCCAGTGCCGGCGGGGCAGGCAAAAAAGAAGGCTCCCTGTTCTGGGAAACCAGCGATTCCTGATCAGGCCTTAATTTCCCTAAAGCTATGAGGCTGTATTGCTGAAGATTGTAGTCTTTGATGAGTTTGATCAGTATCTGTGGATAATGTATGTTGGTGGCATACCCGGCTCTTTTCAGACCCAGTGCCCAATCTTCGTAATCCATGGGGTCGATTTTAAAAAGAGGGCTGTAACGCGAACTGTTACGCAAAAAGTCCGAATGATCTTTATAAGAGTCCAGCGGGGAATCGTACCCGCGAAAACATTCACCTCTTCTGTCATCGTCGTGGTATACTACGGATCCGGTCCATCC
>PLCH01000411.1 GCA_003135585.1 Chitinophagaceae bacterium | reverse complement strand
ACAGTACAGTTATCCCAAAAGTATTTATATATCTCATTCCTTGCCCTTTCTGGAAGTTGAAAAATTAGTCTCATTGGATAAATTTGATTTTCCTGTAGCCGCAAAGCCAAATGTGGGTATGATGGGTTATATGTTCCGTAAAATTGATACCCCTCAAAAGTTGCGGCTATACCATGAAAGAATGCCGGTTGACTATATAATACAGGACCTGATAAAGTACCCTCTTGAGGTAAGCGTTTTTTATTACCGCTTTCCAAATGAAAAACAAGGTACGATTACGGGTTTTTTAAAAAAAGAATTCCTATCGGTAACTGCNNGTCCACGCTGCGGGAAATAATTCACAGCTATCCACGGGTACGTTTCCGTCAGAAAGAAATGAGATCCAAACACAAAAGCAAATTAAATTACATCCTGGGTCAGGGTGAGATTTATTATTTATCCAACGCTTTAAACCTTAGCCGGGGTGGAAAACTTGTTAGCCTTGCTCATGAAAAGGATGAAAAATTATTGAGGGTATTTGACGGGCTCAGTCTCTACACCAAACATTTCTATTATGGCCGGTACGATATTAAATGTGCATCCATTGAAGACCTTAAGGAGGGGAAGAATTTTTATATACTTGAATACAATGGTTGCGGAGCAGAGCCGCATCACATATACGGGAATGGGAATACGTTACTTCAGGCCTATAAAATAGTATTGCATCACTGGAACATGTTATATAAAATCTCAGCCTATAATCATAACCAGGGTATGCGCTATTGGAAATTCTGGCGGGGTTGGAAATTCCTCAAAGATGCAAAAAGGCATTTCAAAATGCTTAAAAAATTAGATGCAGCCGCTGAATTATAATAATAGTAAATCCTTTTTTCGACAAATGGAATGGGTATACGTACAGGGAGGAATTATCGGTNNGTATCGGTTATATATGGCAACCTTTTTGTATGATTGATCGTTCTTACAATATTAGTGATCACCATATGAAAGAAATTGAATCTCAGTCCATTATTAAGGAATATCTCCTTTTTTTAGATAATAAAGCATTTCCCTGTGTGGGTGCCAGGGCAGCCTTGGCAAGGCAACACCTAAAATGCATGGTAGCTGAGCATATGGCATGCCCCATTGATGATCTGGCCATTTTGCAATTCCTGTACGATTTTGTTGACGAATTCAGGAATTCAAAAAAAACATTCCATAGCGCCTCGATCATTTTCAAAGAACCAAAGGTAGTCAATGAAGAAATATTTGATGAATTAATGTGGAAAAGATTGCAGGCCCTTTCGGATCTTGATGGGAGAAATTATGAATTTGATAAACGGGTAGACAAAGACCCCTCGTCCGTTCATTTCAGTTTCAGCCTGAAAGAAGAGGCATTTTTTCTAATCGGCCTGCATCCAGCCAGCAGCAGGAAGGCGCGAAAATTCAAATATCCAACCCTGGCCTTCAATCCTCATGCACAATTTGAAAAACTCAAGGAAACGAAAAGTTATGAAATGATGAAGGGGATCGTCCGAAAGCGTGATATTGCTTTTTCTGGCTCAGTCAACCCAATGCTGGAAGACTTCGGCAATAGGTCCGAAGTCTATCAATATAGCGGGCGCAAGTATGACAATCAATGGCAATGCCCTTTAAGTACTACTCATGCAACAATTAAATATAATTCCTCCACGTAGCGGCGTCTCTTTTATACTAAAGAAAGGGCAGCGTCTTAGGATAGTTGATATAGAGGGCGAACAGGTTTCAGACTTTATATGCTACAATCTTCATGACAAGGCAGAGTATCTTTCTTCGGGCAGGACAATAGATTATGCAGAAACAATTTTCCTGACCAAAGGCCATCCCTTTTATTCCAATCGCAGCAATATTATGTTCGATATGATCGAAGATTCAGTGGGAAGGCATGATTTTTTACTCACCCCCTGCAGTGCTGATACATTTCGGATCATTTACGGGCATACCGAGCCGCATAAAGGCTGCTTTGGCAATCTTAGCCAAGTGCTAAGCGAATATGGTATTACCTCTGATAATATCCCAGTCAGTTTCAATATTTTCATGCACGTTTCAGTCGATGCCGATACAGGAAGAGTTTGTGTTCTTCCTCCAAAGAGCAGGGCAGGAGACCATGTTCTCCTAGTAGCCAGGATGGATCTATTGGTGGGTTTGACCGCATGTTCAGCTGAAATGTCAAATAACTTCGCGTTCAAGCCTATCGGTTACCGGATCGAATCTTAAAGCCACCCATAATTTATTTTCTACAATTTTAGTATTAGACAATTCTTTTTCATTCCCTAATTGAATAAGATTTCCGATACAAAAATTTTGATCCTGAGTACAAGCTCGAACCTTTTTTGGTATGAACTTAGGCAATGACTAAATTTAATAAGATGGAATCTCCTTGATGGTCCAAATGTAATTAAAATTTAATGCTTGGATTTCTCATATGGTTTCTTTTAGGGATAGTGAAACAAGTGGAATGCTCATTAGCCCCGTACATTTCCTGTCTTTATTCAACCCAAACAAAAATGAAATTTAATATGATTAACAAAATAAAAGATGGTCGCACCGACGNNGCCTGGTCTTTGATTTTATCCAGGAGGGTAATGGTGCCCAATTCAGCGATAAAAACGGTGTGTCTTTAATCAAATGGTGTGCATATTATGGGGATGTGAGTGCCATAAAATATCTTATCGCAAACGGGGCTACCTTACAGGACCTAGGCGGTAATTATGACCTCAATGGTGCGGCTTTTCACGGTCATTGGCGGCTATGTCAGTTCCTGCTCGAGCAAGGTGCAGATGCAAATTATGAACTTCCGGATACTGGTGAAACTGCACTTCATGCAGCTTTGTGTAAAGCAGGAAGGCCTGCCTATAACTTTGTGGTCGAGCTTCTCCTTTCTAAAGGAGCAAATCCCAACAGCAGAACGAAACCCAATCAGATAACAGGCAGTTTTATGAGGGATGCATTTACAAAACAGGAAACCCCACTTCATCGCGCTGCTGCGTTTGGGGCTGCTGAATGTATTGAACTCCTTTTAAATGCAGGTGCTGACAAAACCACCAAAGATATCAATGGAGAGACTCCGCTCGCCTGGGCAAGCTGGCATCTTCGTCCCGGGAAAATCCTTTCCCTTCTTTGCTATAGGGAGCATTCAATTCATCCGGATCGGGTAAAAAGGACAATAAGCGATCATGGTGCCGGGTGGGGTGATGTAATGGAAATTTATCTCCTGGGGAAAGTTCATCTTTGATTTTTTACCTCAATTATCCGAGCGGGTAGATTATTGATAAAGCTAATTTCCAGGATGTTAATTAGGGATCGAAATATTATTTAGGCTTTATAACGATACGAATCTGAATTTCAGGATAGTTTTTTTGAATTGAAGGTTTATCAACAGATATTTAGGTTGGCTTACAAACTTATATTTGTTATTTATTAATAAAACAACCGGACTAACAATAAAATTATGAAAAAGGGCATGCTGATTATTTCAATTGCTACTTTGTTGCTGTTTTATATCAGCTCCTGCAATTCCGGCACTCCAGTGGATAGGAATCCTATCTCTTCTGAGCCTGCAGTTATTGCTAAAGGAAAAAGCTCTTTCATCCAATATTGCAGCGGCTGCCACAATTTTAGGCAGGATGGAATCGGCCCGCAGTTAGGAGGGTTAACTTCTTTGGTCTCCCCGGATTGGATTCAACAATTCGTCAGGGAGCCCAAAAGAATTATTGAATCAGGTGATCTGCGGGCCCAACAATTGGTTAAGAAATATAAAGCGATAATGCCAGCATTTCCAGCTCTAAAAGATGAAACAATGGTTGGCATTATTGCCTACCTGAACACCCACAAAAAACCTGATCAAGGCCATGGGAAAAGTGAAGGAAAGGAATTGTCAAATCCAATTCCTCAGGCCATTGAACTTTCAAATCTGGTTGTGGGGTTAAGATTGGTGACTGAGATTCCTCCTTCCAGTGACAGTGGCAAGCTACCCCTTACCCGGATCACCAAATTAGGCTTTGAGCCAAATACCGGCACCACATTTATATTGGATCTGCGGGGAAAATTATACAAAATGCATTACAACAAGCCTGTTGTATATATGGATATGACAAAATTAAAACCCAAATTTATTCACGAACCAGGATTGGCAACTGGTTTTGGCAGTTTTGCATTCCACCCTGATTTTTCAAAAAACGGACTTTTATATACCACCCATTCCGAAGCTGCCGGTTCCGCAAAGCCTGATTTTGGGTATTCCGATTCAATAAAAGTGACATTGCAATGGGTGTTGACAGAATGGAAGGTGAATAATCCAGGTGCTGCTGTATTTTCAGGTACAGGCCGGGAGCTTTTGCGGGTAAACATGGTCAGTGGCATTCACGGAGTTCAGGAGATTGCATTCAACCCCTTTGCAAAACCAGATGATAAAGATTATGGCTTGCTATTTATAGGCGTTGGTGATGGCGGAAGTGTTGAAGAGGGGTATCCCTTCCTTGCGCATAGTAAAGAAAAGGTTTGGGGAACTATCCTTCGAATAGACCCCAGGGGTAGAAACAGCCTTAATGGACAATATGGCATTCCCCGAGACAATCCTTTTGCCCAAAATCAAAATACTAGATCGCTTGGAGAAATCTTTGCATACGGTTTTAGAAATCCACACCGCATTAGCTGGAGTAAATCTGGAAAAATATTGGTTTGCAACATTGGGCAACATAATATCGAATCGGTAAACCTGGTAATGCCCGGGAAGGATTACGGCTGGCCTATAAGGGAAGGTAACTTTGTTTTAAATCCAAATGAAGATTTAAATAAAGTTTATCCTCTTCCTAAGAACGATAGTTTATTCAAAATTACCTATCCGATTGCAGAATATGATCACGATGAAGGCAAGGCAATTTGTGGTGGTTTCGAATATTGGGGTAAAGCCTTGCCACTATTAGCTGGAAAATATCTATTCGGTGATATTCCTACAGGAAGATTGTTTTATATAAATATGGCCGATGTAAAGCAAGGCAAGCAGACTCTGATCAAAGAATGGAGGATTTCAATTAACGGCACACAAAAGACCCTGCTTCAACTTTGTGGAACTGACCGCATAGATCTTCACTTTGGCAAGGATTCGCAGGGCGAATTATTCCTTTTGACCAAACCTAATGGAAAAGTCTATAAGTTAGCAAACGCTAAATTGAAGCCGGTGGTTCAAAAAATTAAAGCATGAGATATGTATTGATGAGTCTCAGCGCAGTAGTGTGTTCTATGAATATAGTGGCAGGGCAGGCAGAGGTAAAAACAGCCATGCAAACTTTTATTACGGGCTTGGATTCGATAAGGGTTAAACTTAAAATTCCTGGAATGGCTGCGGCTGTGATGAAGGGCGATTCCATTCTTTTTGAAAAGGGGTTTGGATATGCTGATCTTCAAAATCATAAAAAAGCTGCGGCAAACACTTCTTTCAGGATTGCTTCCATAACCAAAACCTTTACCTCAACCTTGATCATGCAACAAGTGGAACGGGGAAAACTTGACCTGGAGTCACCCATTTTAATCTACGGTCTGGATTTTGGCAACCCACACATTACAATAAGGAACTTGCTTACTCATACCTCTGAAGGCGAGCCTGGCACACATTACCAATACAATGGTTTCCGGTTTGGCCAGTTGGGCGCTGTATTAGAAAAAGCAGTCGGATTACCGTTTTATCAATTGTTAATGGAGCAAATTGTTAAACCCTTAAACATGTCTTCAACCGCTCCTGGGAACTCGCCTGATCACTATCTTGTCTATACCCAGCAAAACAAAGACATGCTTCCCTATTTTGATACTGCTCTTGGCCACCTGGCAAAGCCATATGAATTGAATGAAAAAGGTCAGATCGNNGCGATAGATAGGAACCAATTTGTTGGAGCCAGCACCCAAAAGGAGATATTTTCTCCTAACCGAACAAAAAACGGGGAATTGACGCCCTATGGTCTTGGCTGGTTTACGCAAAATTACAAGGGAATTAACTTCTATTGGCATTATGGACAGACGCAAGGCGAGTCTGGATTATTTGTTAAAGTGCCTTCTAAAAACCTGACTATGGTGGTACTCGCAAATACAGATAAACTCAGCCAACCATTTCCGCTAGGAGACGAAGATCTTTTTACCTCCCCGATCGGGCAATTGTTTTATAAATATTATATCACCGAAGACAGCAGGTTTACAATAGTTGATTATTACAAGCCAATAGGGTTAATTCGGTAAAATTTAACTGCATCCAGAGAAAGTCCGTTTAAAAATTTTTACAACAAAGAACTGATTGCCCATGCAACCGTGTCAATCGTAACCGGGGATACCGCAAGAGCCACGCAGTTTTATGATTTATATGCCAAACTGAATTTCGCAAATGTAGAAAGGCTCCTCATTGGACAGTTCATTGCAGGCATTCGAAATGCAGGTAACAACCAGGATATTACCAAATTATTTACGCTTACAAAGCCAACACGGTTCAGGGTATATGGTGTGGGTGAAAATTGTTCCGCTGACTTTACCTCATGGTGCGATTATGGCTGGATTGAAGACAGCACAGGTAGGTTGATTTGGCAGATGCAGGGTCAACAGGCAAAGCATGCAGGCGGAGTCATAAAAAATCAAAGGGTGGATAAATGGATTACCCTTCCTGCTTGTGTATATAAACTTCGTTATAAGTCAGATGCAGGCTACGCCTTTAATAATTGGGATTCCGCTCCGCCTGATAATTTTTTCTGGGGCATTGTCTTATTTAGGGTAATAAATAAATAGTCTAATTCTTCCATCGATATCGGGCTGGGGAAAAAACTAGAGTGTACCGGAAATATTTATTTTTTGATGCAGCTTTCTTATCAACAAAATCAAAATGCACAAATAATATGCAATATAGAAGCGATCAGCTATAACTGGTTCCAAAACGAACCTAACGATGATAATCGCAATGAATGTGCATAGAAAAAGTTGATCAAAACTAAGTTTGCGAAATTGAAAAGTGGTTTTTTCGGCAAATGCCAATAATGCCAGTACCATAAATAAAAGAAAATTAGAAAAAAATAATCCTGTCATAATATGAGAAATACATAGGGCGAGATACTCACTGAGATGAAATTCAGCATGAAAGGAGTAAGATAAATTTAACGATTTTAAAAATGTGGGGTAATACAATACGCTCCAGCCAAATTGACGGGCGTTAAGTGTAATACCAAGGTAGCAAAGTGAAATGAAAAGAAGCATCACGGCATATTTTTTTAAAGGCATTTTACGGCCCCAGTTATTTGAAAAGGTGATTAGCGAAATAAAGAAAAAGCAAGGAATTACATNNCAATCTGGCAAAGATCGACAACAACAAAAATACAAAAGCGACTAAAATTGATTTTCTTTCAAGAATGAAATACATGGCGCCCAACAATAAAAAGGCAGATAAACAGTCAGGAGAAGAATTTCTTACTATGTCCCACATAGGAGAGGAAAGCATCATAAGCGTGCTTACCGCCAATGCAAGGTAGAATTGCATATACCTCATTATCCAGAGGATCAATAGAAATCCTATCAGAAAATAACCAATAAAAGAGGGCAAAATAGTGGCCTGGATTAAAGGAATTCCTGCTTTATAAACTAAATACACAATTCCAGTGTACAATGGTTTTACAGCGTAGAAAGGCATTTGCATTTGAAATTCATTGGAATTTCCAGCCATTCTTTTTCTGAATTCGAGACCACCATCCATTAACTGGTTATAAGCTGAGGCAGGCAGTTGCTTTTTAATTATATCATAGACGGTATCGTGAACAAAATTAGGATCATTGTGATCATATCCGATAACAACTGCCATATATGGCAACATATCCCAATTATAATAGGGTCTTTTAAATGCATATAAAGCGATGAGAAAAATTAAGATCAAATAGGGGAGAAGGACAAGTTTGTTTCTCATGGCGTATTCTATAATTNNACTGAAATTAGGATATAATTTTAAAGCACAACTCTGCATCCCCGCACTTATTATAAATAATCCCTAAGATGCCCCTCCAATTTCAAATATAGTACTGGGCTTATCTGGGAAAATATAGACTTTGGGTAGTTGGATTCGGCATGATACTCCAGGAAAGGTTGTCTCTGGAGGGTTTTGCTGCACATGCCAATAATGGAACCGCAAAAATTTTGTCAACAACTTTCCCTCTTACAAAATGAGAAGGAATAAGTGGATTACTAAGGTCCTTAACTTACTCAGTCATATTCGTCATGCCGGCGCCACCATTTATAAGGCAGTGTCTTTGGCCAACCCTCAGGAGAATCTTCCCATTCTTCCTGTCGACCAAATGGGGTTAAATCCAAAAAGGTCCAGTTGCNNTCTTTAAGAAGGATTGTTAGCCGGAAGGTTTCACCCTTCGAAGTGGTAGCGCCAAAATCTACATTGAAATCAGTGCCGGCAGAGGACACCCATGGAATAGTCCAGCCCATACGTTTCTTGTAGCCCTCAATATTTTTAATGGGCGCCTGGGATACTAAAGCGAATGATATATCCCGCGCATGAAGATGGGCGAGGTTTCCAATATTGTCGACAACCATTGAACAGCCAGGGCAACCGGCGGTTGCCCATCCCGCAACATCCTGGGCAAACATGAAGTTATAGAGGATGAGTTGCCGACGTCCCTCGAACAGATCTTGAAGGCTGGCTTTCCCGTTTGGTCCCTCAAAAATGTAATGCTTCTCAATTCGGACCATCGGCAGCCTGCGACGTTCCGCCGCCAGCGCGTCCCTGGACCTTGTAGCCTCCTTTTCCTTGATTCTGATTCGTTCGAGTGAGACTTCCCATTCGCTCAATGTCACAATTTTTGGAAGATCTTTTTTCATTTTATTTATATTGGTTTTTATTCGATTATTCGACTCACTAAAAGCACCGGTCACCAATGTCTAATAAGTTGAGAGCTTGACCAGCATCTATTTGGAGCGACATCCCTGTTATGTAATCACTAGTAGCAATAGGGTACTGAAATTTGTGCCAACATTCTATTTCACTGGTAAAACAATGGATCTATACTCTATCATATTGGGTTAGCACTCACAATTATTTTTCGAATAGGCAAAGGCCCCTATTTAAATTTACAATAAAATAAGAAAATACTGTAACACGAAATAGGCCGATTTTTTTNNCCCACCATATTAGGAATTTCCAATAAATATTAAAAGAAAATAAGTTGTTTATTTGCGATCTCCGCGTATTCTAAGGCAGTGACAACAATATGGAATTATACAGGGGATATGAAATTACCTTAAATTGTAGGCTCGATATATTTGGGGAATTCTTTACCCTTGAACATGTTCATTTGAAATAATTTCCATCATTGTTCTATCAAAATGATCAGGTAAAATTTAATTTGTAATATGGAAAATTGTCGCAAAACACCCCTTATTTGTCATTACCTCCCTTCTTATCTTAAATTTTCCCGACGCATCTTTGTTCCATCAA
>PLCH01000499.1 GCA_003135585.1 Chitinophagaceae bacterium | reverse complement strand
GTGAGAACCAGCAAGCAAAAACCAAGTTTCAATAAATATTTCATAACTCATTTTTTAATCGTGTGAATCCTGTTTTCATTTCTAAATTATTGCTTCGTGACGGTAAACTTCCCTCTCTGAAAATCGACATCTATTTTATAAATACCGTTTATCGCAGGTCCGGGAAAATTATCATTCAGATCATATCCAAAGTCTCCGCCCGCATTAAGGCCTGAAACGGTTTTATCTTTGACTGCATATTTATGATTCCAGCTGCCATTGACAGGTAATAACAAATATTCCTGACCACCGGTTAAGGATATGGTGATTGTGTAAGAAGTTGCACTCACCTGCGTGAATTGCTGGTTTGGAACAGGCACCGGATTATTCCATCCGCCTGTGGTGGCGCTGCCTACGAGGAATAAGTCACCGGAAGAAGGCAGCACAACCTTTGGAGGTATGGCATAAGGGATTGCGTCTAAATGGACTGAATTGGATGGCATGGTTGCTACATTGCCGCTCAGGCTCGATGAGACTCTTATTTCGAGATGATGGTTAACGCCAGATGTTAATGCCAGCTGATTTAATAAATAATCATTCAGATCTGATTCAGTAATTGTCAGACTCAAATCCTTACTGATGGAAATAGATTTTCTATTGGGATTTGTAAAATTTGAACCAACGGTATCTATCTCTATTAAATAGGATACATCCATTGAACTTAAGCCCGTATTAAACTGGTAATTCGGATTTGTCCACGAAAGTATGACAGCTGTCTTGCTGGCATTTGCAAAGGAAAGGGGTATGCTATCAGAGACGGAAGTACTTAACACTGGGGCTAAACCTCCCTGGAAGTAAACTTTTGATTCCTCTTTTTTACATGATGCTGCAAACCCCAGGATGGCAGCGGCCAGGAAAAAGAGTTTATTACATATNNAAAATTCTTTTTTCAATTTAATTTGAATTAATAGCCGGTGTTTTGTCTCAAATTGGTATTAGAAGATAAATCCGTAGCAGGAATGGGATAAATATTATATTTATCAGCCACACTGGTGCCCGAAAATATTCCCCCTTTCCATGCCCACAAATACGCGTTGCTGGTAAATTTTCCAAACCGGATCAGATCAGTACGCCTGAAGGCTTCATAATATAATTCACGGCCTCTTTCATCCAAAATATAATCTGTTGTCAATTCACTCGCATTGATATTTCCGCTGGAATCGCCAAAGGCCCGCATCCGCAAATTATTGATGTACGCAAGTGCTGTGGTCTGATCTCCGCCGGTTCCGCCCCTCAATACTGCTTCTGCATATATCAGATAAATTTCTGCCAGGCGAAATATTGGAAAATCAACATCAGACCAATTGCCGGCAGGATCTGCATGGGGAGCCGGTCCGCCTGATCTCGTCACATTTCTGAACTTATCGGTGGAATAACCATCAGTAGAGACATACATTGAATTCATGATCAGGTTTTGCCCAGCTGTATAAAACTGCGCGCGTTGATCTGTGTTTCCACTGTTGTCGGGGAAAAGACCCACAAAATTCTGGGTGCAGCGTAAGCCACTCCAGCTCCCACTGGTTCCGGAAATCTTAGCCGGTATAGCGGCGGGTCCATGAACCAAAAATGTGGTTCCACCCCAATTCTGGGTATAGGTGCCGTCATAGTTAATGGTTAATATAAATTCATCTGTATTCAGATTATTATCCGCCAGCATTAATTCCCGGTAATTGGGATGCAGGGTATAACCGGCACCAATGATTTTATTGCAATAGGTAATGGCATCTGTATTCCGCGCTGCACCGGTATACACTTGCGCATTCAGATATAAACGGGCCAGCAAAGCCCAGGCAGCAGCCTGATCCGCACGGCCGTACTCGTTTGCTTTTGGTCCTACCAAATCTGCATCAATTGCTTTTAATTCTGTTTCTATATAGGCAAATAAGTCTGCACGCATAATTTGTTTGGGTATGACCCCACCCCCGATGACATCCTTCTCGGTTACAAACGGCGGGTTAGCAAACAGGTCCATCAAGACCCAATACTGATAAGCTCTTAAAAAGCGCGCTTCCGCCCTGTATTTACGAATGTCAGTCGCGTCTGAAGCGCTGATTCCTCTGCTTGCTAAATTCGCATCGGATGCCTGTGTGATGAAATTATTGCATAAAGTGATCTGAAAAAAAGAACGATAATATAATCCGTCAATAATAGGATTAATGGCAGACCAGCTCATTTCGTGTAAACCCTGGATGCCAGCATCATTCTGCCAGGACCATGCTGCCTCGTCAGTAGTCAATTCCTGTAAATTCCAATACATACGCAAAAAGTCGGAATTGCCTTCATCTGCAATTATTTGACTGGGAATGTCAGGATTTCCGGTACCGCCCGCGTTACCTGTAAGGGCAAATGCAGCATATAATTTTGTAAACGCCTCTTTGTATCCTTTGGATGTACTAAATACCTTTTGAGCGGTAATATCATTCGTCGGTGTCAGGTCCAGCTTTTTAGAACAGGATGCAAAGGCTGAAATCAAAATACCCACAGCTGCTATTATCCTAAGATGATTCTTTTTCATATAATTATTTTACTGCTGTTATATTTAAATTAAAAACCAAGATTTATTC
>PLCH01000076.1 GCA_003135585.1 Chitinophagaceae bacterium | reverse complement strand
CTATAAGGGCGCCCGAAAAGCAGTCCAACAATTTTGTGCTGAAACAAATATTTCTTTTACGCCCATCCCGGATTCAGGGGGTTCTGTTGTAATTAACAAATAGAGATCGGAAAAACAAAAATGGCAAAGATGTTGTTTATAGTCTATTTTTATCAGGTTAAGAATTAATATAGAAAACAGCACCCACAGAGTTCTTTTATGAAAAAATCCCTGCGCCCGCCTACCAAACGAATGATTGAAAAACTTAAAGAATGTAAGGAAAAGGAAATAGCCCGAAACGGCAGCATTCCTTGTCTTCCGGAAGAAATGAAGTCGTCGCTTTCGGGTTTATACAAAAGGGGATTGATTGACACGAGAATGGATATTGTTAATAATAAAAAGCAGTTGTGTATTTATGTAACCGAGGCAGGAAATAATTTTTTAAAAAAAATGGAAAGCTCAGCTGCATGACAGGTTACTTATTTTCCCATATTAATCAATTTTTCCCCCGCCATCTCCCTTTAATTTATTAGCATGAATAGTCTCGTAAGAAAGCTCTGGTACACTGTCACAAATCCTGGCAGGGTCGCTATTTTGGATTATTCTGTTAAACCTCTGCCTTTATATTCTCCTGAGATCGCACCGCATAAAGACCTTTATAGAATTATTTCCAGGAGTGATGATGATTATGCCGAGTTGGCGAAGAATAGTTTAAGGCACAAAAATAGTTTTAGCGAAATAACACTTTCTACTTCCGATGAAACGCTTCCGGCGTGGGAAAATGGATTTTTACCTGCCATTGATTNNGTTTTGTATACTATTCTTGAAAAATTCAGACCAAAAAAATACCTTGAAATTGGCTCAGGGAATTCTACGAAACTGGCAGCATTTTGCAGAAAGCGGCAAAATCTGGATTTTTCAATAACCTGTATTGACCCGCATCCACGAAGAGAAATAGAAAAAATAGCCGATAAATGGATTAATGAACCCATACAATCTGTATCTCTTGAACAATTTAAAAATCTTGAACCTAACGATATTGTCTTTTTAGATGGATCACATGTATTACATCCTAATTCTGATGTAATGTGGTTTTTCATGGAAATTCTTCCCGTTATCCCCAAAGGCGTTATCATTCATATCCATGATATTTTTCTCCCATACGATTATCCGCAATGGGTTTGCGACCGATTTTTTAATGAGCAATATATTTTTGCAGCTTGTCTTCTTAATTCAAATAATTTTAAAATTATAAGTCCCAATTATTATTTACTTACACAAAAACTTGCTAAAGATGTATGGGCTCAACTCTGGGAAATTCCTTCTTTAAGGTCGGTTAAAAAATATGGCCGCTCTTTCTGGTTTTCTAAAACTTAGGCTGCTTAAAGGCGGCTTTCAAAAATATTTCATTACCAATTTTCTTAATTTTGCCGCTTTAACAGGTAAGTTAACTTCAATTTAATTTTTTTAGATTTCTTAAATTTCAATTAACAAAATATGTTTGAATCGTTAAGTGATAAACTCGATAGCGCTTTTAAAAACCTTAAAGGACAGGGCAGAATAACGGAACTAAATATAGCTTCAACAGTTAAAGATATTCGCCGGGCATTGGTAGATGCTGATGTGAATTATAAAATTGCCAAAGATTTTACTGATAGTATTAAGGAAAAAGCTACAGGTGAAAAAGTGATCAACTCAATAAGCCCGGGACAATTAATGGTAAAAATTGTTAAGGATGAATTAGCGGAATTAATGGGTGGAACTGAGACGGAGCTTGATTTAAGCGGAAATCCTGCTATAATATTAATTGCAGGACTGCAAGGTAGTGGTAAAACAACATTTAGTGGAAAACTCGCCAATTATCTTAAAACAAAAAAAGGTTTTTCTCCATTGCTTGTGGCCGCGGATATTTACAGGCCTGCGGCAATAGAGCAATTAAAGGTACTGGCTGCTCAGATAAATATAGACGTGTACAGTGAGCCAGAAAACAAGGATGTGGTTCAAATTGCCGAAAATGCTATCAAAGAAGCCAGGACTAGAAATAAAAATGTTGTGATCATAGATACAGCAGGCCGCCTTGCCATTGATGAGGGGATGATGACCGAAGTCGCTGATATCAAAGCAGCTGTTAATCCGCAGGAGATTTTATTTGTGGTAGATGCGATGACAGGCCAGGACGCTGTCAATACAGCCAAATCCTTTAACGAACGGCTTGATTTTTCCGGGGTGGTATTAACAAAATTAGATGGAGATACCAGGGGAGGAGCCGCACTTTCCATTAAATATACAGTTCAGAAACCCATTAAATTTATCAGTAATGGTGAAAAACTGGATATGCTTGATGTCTTTTACCCTGATAGAATGGCTCAGCGAATCCTCGGGATGGGGGATATAACCACCCTGGTGGAGAAGGCCCAGGAGCAATTTGATGATGAACAAACCAGAAAACTTGAAAAGAAAATCCGGAAAAATCAATTCGATTTCGAAGATTTTAAACAGCAATTGGAGCAAATCAAGAAAATGGGAAATATCAAAGACTTACTAGGAATGATCCCGGGCGTGGGTAAGGCGGTGAAGGATATAGATATAAGCGATGATTCTTTTAAGGGGGTAAAGGCCATTATTAATTCCATGACGCCTTTTGAGAGGGCTAATCCCGATAGTATTGATGCAAGCCGCAGAAAAAGGATTGCCGAAGGAAGCGGCAAAGATTTGAGCGAAATCCATGCATTTCTCAAACAATTCGAACAAATGAAGCAAATGATGAAAATGGCTCAAAAAATGCCCATGGGAGGTCGTTTTAATATGGGAAAGAGATGAAATTTGCCATTTATAAAAAAATCACCGACAAGATTAGTCGTTTAAAGCTTATTTATTAAATTTGCAGAATAGACTATGATTGCTAAATTTGCAATCCTTTTAAGGTAACCCTATTATTTAACGCATTTAAATTTCTATTTAAGATGCCAGTAAAAATCAGACTCCAGAGACATGGGTCTAAGAAAAGACCATTTTATTTCATTGTTGTAGCCGACGCACGAGCTCCTCGAGATGGTAAATTCATCCAGAAAATTGGTACTTACAATCCTCTGACCGTTCCTGCCTCCGTTCAATTAGATCGCCAAAAGGCGTTGGACTGGCTGCATAAAGGTGCCCAACCAACCGATACCGTCAGGCGAATTTTGTCTTTTAAGGGTGTTCTTTATCTCAAACATCTTTTAAGGGGGGTTAAATTGGGTTTANNAGTATCCCAGGAGAAATCAAGCAGCTCCGGTAAGAAGGGTAGAAAGAAAAACTGAAGGGGATACAAGCGTAGAAAGTTAATAAAGTGATGAACTTCAAATAGTCCCGGTCCCGCCTGAAGCGGGAACGGGATTTTTATTTCTAATTGAGGATTGAAAAATGAACAGTTACAGGAATATTGGAAAGTTAGTAGCTGCATACGGCCTAAAAGGGGATTTAATTCTTCTTCATCAGCTCGGTAAACAAACATCTTTAAAGGGGTTGGAAATAATTTTTCTGGAAGAGAGAAATGCTGAAATGCTTCCTTATTTTATCGAAGGAGTCAAAATAAAAAATGAAAAAGAGCTCTTNNGAGTAAACACGAAAGAAACCGCGGGAAAACTCCTTCAAAAAGAAGTTTGGCTCAATGAAGAGGACTTTGAAAAATATGCCGGCAAATCAGCCCCGATTTCATTGGTTGGATATCGACTGGTAAATGAAGGGGAGGATCTTGGTGAAATATTGGAAGTCATAGAACAAGCCCACCAGGTATTATGCAGGATTGAACTAAAAGGAAAAGAAGTCCTTATCCCCCTGCATGAAAAAACATTACAAAAAGTTGACAGGAAAAAAAAACTGGTATTTGTAATTCCTCCCGCAGGATTGCTTGACGTCTATGTAAATTTGTAATAGTTACCACCTGAGCGTGCAATCATTAAATAGTGGTCACCGCCTATTCTTACAAAGTCCAATCAATGGTAATTCAGATCGCAAACTTGTTGCGGGGTTCATATCAGCAGCCATAACATTCTGGCCACTCAATTTTCTCTGATCCAACCTTATCGCGTGATTAAAGGCAAGCAGAAGATGATTGAGCTTGTAAGATGAAAGGTAGCCTCAACAGGTACCTTTTAGGTAATCTAATTTCTATCTGTTAGCTAATAATCCTTCTTTCAGGTTCTGTTAAAATAGTTTGAAAGTAAAATATTAGCACCCAAAAGTCGTTTGCTTAAGAGGATNNAAACCAACAGTATTCGAATTACCGCCATCGTGTTTTTGTCAGGCCTTTTTTTTAACACAAGATCCCAGCAGATTACGGGCGTTTGGAAGGGTAAAATCAATTCAACCAAAATCGAATTGAAGCTTGTAAAAATAGGCGATACCCTGGTTGGCACATCGTACTATTA
>PLCH01000305.1 GCA_003135585.1 Chitinophagaceae bacterium | reverse complement strand
AATGACATTCCATGCATGCGCTAGCATTGATCATATAAGCGCCATAGGCCAAACGGTCCGACTTCGCAGGCAGTTTCTGGGGGTTTGCTTTCTGCGGAATCGTATTGATGATAAAATTCATTGGGAAATCGGAAACTGATTCAAGAACGTTGTTGTCAATCGGAGGTAGCGTCCGTATATAAGCAATAATGCATTTAATGTCTTTAGGATCCATTTGACCGTAATAATGATAGGGCATAACTGGAAACATGGCCCTTCCTTCTTTTGTGACCCCTGTAGTAATCAAACGAAAAAGCTCCCCATCGGTATATCGGCTAATACCTGATGGGGTAATGTTCTTCGAATAAAATATTCCAGGAAAACCCTGTTTCTTGTCAAACCGTTCCCCACCTTTTCCAATTGTTCCTTCGGTTAAAGGCGCTAGAAACTTGGTCCAGTCTCGGGTTGAATGGCAATCAATACAAACTGTCACACCGTTCGCCAGGTATCTTCCCCGCTCAATGTTCTCAGGTGAATTATCAACTTTGAGATCGGGTGCTGCGTCGACATTGGGAAGTGCAACCTTCACATAAATAAGCAGACCGGCAGCGATCGCAATTACAGCCAGGAAAAAATAGCCAATGATCCAGAATACTTTTTTCATTAGAAGTTATTTTTAGGTTTGTATTGATTCAAACTTGGCTTAGTGAGAATACCAATTCAGAGTTTTAAGTATTATTATATAAAAAAATTGTTTTTTGTATATTCCTTTTTCCCAAGTAACTTCTATATTATGCGAATAGCCATTTACCAAAAGGAAACCCTGATGATACAAAAACTTTATGCTAACCAGGCGGTTGAGTATCCTTTTCATATCATTACATCTTCTTAAATGTTTCTTCTATTTTATCTATTTTCATATATGTCCGCAATGAATTATCGGTGGCTATCCCGGAATAGAGTGTCATTTTATTCGCATCTGCAGAAAATGTATCTATAGATAAAGCACTATTGCTTTTNNCGCCGGTAAGTATTATTGGCTTTATTTGAAAACCTACCGATAAGGTATAAGAATAATTGTGATCAGATTTGAATTCCACGACTTCAGTACCATCGCTTTCCGCTGAAATTTCTACGGATGGCTTCCCATAAATTTTGGCGCCTTCAGAAGTATAAAACTTTTTACCTGATACCCTGTTCCATTTACCAACAATAGACTGTGCATCACACTTCAAAAATCCAGAGAGTACGCACAGTGAGCAGGTAATTATAAATAAATATTTGAATTTGCAGGCAGTAAAAGTTGACTTTTTCATTGTTTTATATTTTTTTAAATGTCTCTTCTATCTTAGCTATTTTCATGAGACTCGTCATCGGATTGTCGGCAGGTACCTGGGATGTAATCGTCATTGTATTCCCGTTTACACTAGTCGTACTCATGGTCGAAGCGTCTCCTTTAGAATTATACTTTGGGTCAGCTTGAACGGGATCCAGTTTCACCACCAATTCATTTCCAGCATCAGTCCAGGTACCGGTTAGCGTAATTGGCTTTGGTTCATTGCATTTACGAAAAAATAAGACTGGCCAGTATCCAAAATAGGCAATTCTTTGATTGCCGGCATATTGACCCCTATGATCTTCAGAGTGTCAGATGCCACCTTATTACTATTTACCGCTGATGNNAAGCTTTTGAAGAATTTAATAAAGTGATTTTCATTATTTGACATAAAAATGAATAAAGTTATTGCCTTGCCGATGTTAAATTTCCAGAACAATACTGGGGTATATACTACCCGATCATGTAGTTTTATTATAAACAAGATTGTAACAGGTGGAATTGATTAACAGGTAATTCAGATTTGAATCTACAGAGAAAACTATTAAAACTCATTTATGCGTTCTAATACTCCCCCGTAAATGACTTTTATTAATTAATCGGATTAGTTCATTGATTCCGATTTTCCAGAATCAATTATTTATTTTTGCCGTTGAACAAGGTCAATTCTATGGGCTTCCGCAAAAGCCATTAGTTCGGCTGAGGGTTTTTGAACTTATCCCTGATTAGGCATTGTTAAAAAGTTTGCAGCTTTTTGGGATTAGTTGCAGTTGAAAAGCTAGTCTATATTAACCCGGGGCCGATCATGCATTTAAAGCTCAATGAAAAGCATTTATTTGTGTTGTTTATTGATCAGTTCGAACCGGGAATGTACCTGAAGGATCTCATAGATATTCTTTACATGATACCTGACCGTTTCTACAGAAATAAAGAGTTTTTCTGCAATTAATTTATAGCTCAAGCCATTAACAATGGATTCCAGTATTTCTGTTTGTCTTTCATTGAGTTGCGTTTGGTTATTATCGGGAACTGATTTGAGCCCTATTCGAAAAAGCTTTAGTGTTTTCCCGGCAATGATTGGGGTCATAGGTGCACCTCCTGAATATACTTCCGTTATTGCCTCCAGTATTTTAGTGGGCGCAATTTTCTTTAGAATATAGCCATCAGCGCCAGCTTGTATCGCGCGGAAGATTTTATCATCATCTTCAAACACAGTTTGCATAATGATATGAATGTCCGGAAAATTTTGTTTGATGATACCTACAGCTTCGATGCCGCTAATACCTGGCATATCTATATCCATGAGTATTACATCAGGTTTACTGCGCCTAATTTTAAAAAGTAGGTCGGTAGCATTGTCGTAAGCTCCCACACAGGTAAAACCTGGCATACCATTAATTAATTGAAAATAACCATCACGGAGTAAATAATTATCTTCAAAAATTGAAACACTGATATCCTTTTCCATCAATATGCAAATTTTGTATAACTTAATAAGAATAGGACTACATAAGAGGGTAGCTTATTACCGCTGTTCAAATCGGTAATCGCACCTCTATTCTGGTTCCTTTCATCAGCCAGCTGGTTAAGGTTACCTGTGCGCCGATTTCTTTGGAACGTATTTGCATATTCACCAAGCCATTACCTCCCGAAGTTTTATTTGCTACTTCAAATCCCTTACCATCATCTGTAATGATCATAATAATGTATTGTCCCTGATACGCAATGCTCACATTTACCATTTTGCAATCTGCATATTTATAGGCGTTATTAATGCCTTCTTTAAAAATGAGATAAAAGTTTTTGCGTTTTTTTATTGGAATTCTTGCAGACTTCACCTTTTCGTCAACATCGAATTGCAATAAGATATTTCTTCCTGACAATAATTCTCCTGCGAAGTATTGCATGCGCAATAGAATATTATCAAAATTGTCATTCTTAGGATTAATCGCCCATACAATGTCATTCATTGTGTCAATCATATTACGTGAGGCGCTACCCATTTTTTGTAATAATAGTCTTGAATTCTGCAAATTCGTTTCCAAATCCCTGCCTGCAATTTCACTGTAAACAGAAATACTGTTAAGGGTTGAACCTATATCGTCGTGTAGA
>PLCH01000539.1 GCA_003135585.1 Chitinophagaceae bacterium | reverse complement strand
GGTCCGCAGTATAGATTCCGTTTACCCTCGTACCCTTAAGGATCACATCGGCATTGATTTCAATAGCCCTTAAGGAACCTGCCGTGTCAGTGGTAAAATAGGGGTTACAGGTTCCGGCCCCAAATATTACCACCCTACCTTTTTCCACATGCCTTATCGCCCGGCGCCGGATATAAGGTTCGGCAATCTGTTCCATTTTGATGGCACTTTGCAAACGCGTAAATACGCCTATTTTTTCAAGACCCGCCTGCAACGCCATTCCATTGATCNNGTAGCGAGCATACCCATGTAATCACCGTGAGCCCTTTCAATTCCGGTTTCAGCCTCATTGGTTCCCCGGTAGATATTACCACCGCCAATCACGATGGCCACCTGCACTCCCCGGTCAACCACACTTTTAACATCCTGGGCATATTGGGCAATCACTCCATTGTCAAACCCAAAACTTTTGTCTCCCATCAGGGCTTCACCGGACAATTTTAGAAGAATACGATTGTAAGAAGTCGACATGGCAGATTTTGTAATTTCTTTTTAAATATCTTTCCCATCTTTTGCTTTGCAAAGAAAAGATTTTTCCGGTTAACGAATGGGCAGAAAAAAAGGAGAGTTTACAGTGCTCTCCTTTTCGATTTCGTTTAACCTAATTGCAGGCGCTTGAATTGAGTCACTTTCACCCCGGGATCCACGCTCTTCAGGTAGTCCCCGACCGTTTTTGCTGCGTCCTTTACATAAGGCTGTGCGGCCAAAGTATTTTCTTTAAAAAAGGCATTCAGTTTTCCTGTGGCAATCTTCTCTATCATCTCCTCCGGCTTACCCTTCATCTTGGGATCATTTCTTATTTGATCGGTTGCAATTGCCTTTTCCCTTGCCACCGTTTCTGCAGGAACAGAATCAGCGTCGACGGCTACCGGATTCATAGCGGCAATCTGCATGGCCAGATCTCTACCTGCTTCCAGCACGGCAGGATTGTTTTTTGAAAGGCCAACCAATACCCCCATCCTGTAGGTTCCATGAATATAAGCAGCCACCCCTTCGGAATCAATTCTTTCAAAACGGGCCAGCTGGATTTTTTCTCCTATGCGGGCGACCTGATCATTGATTTTGTCTGAAACGCTGACCCCTTCTAACTTCGCTGCGAGTAATTCATCCAACGATTTTGCATTGATCCTTAGAGCCAGATTCATGATACTTTGGGCAAATGATACAAAATCAGAATTTTTGGCAACGAAATCCGTTTCACATGCAAGGGTAATAATAAACCCAGTCCTGGCATCTGCTGTTGTCTTTGCAATGATTACGCCTTCTTTAGCCTCCCGGTCACTGCGGAGCGCAGCTACTTTCTGGCCCTTTTTTCTCAGGTAGTCGATAGCTTTTTCAAAATCACCATCGCTTTCAATCAATGCCTTACGGCAATCCATCATACCTGCACCAGTTGTCTGGCGCAGTTTATTAATTTCCGCTGCTGTTATAGTTTTTGTTGCTGACATAATTTACTAAGTCCTATTTTTAATTTTTACAAACTACCTTGCGCCAGTGCGCTTGGGTGAATTGGGTATACGACGTTTCGGCTGATTGCCCCCTCTTACCTTCTCACCTCGTGCACGGGCAGCTTCTGCTTCTGCTTCTGCCAACAGGCGGGCGGCTTTCTTTTCAACCTCATCGGTCGTAACATCTTCCACATCTTCCTCTTTGGCGGCCAGCCTTTCAGCGAGACCTTCTGCAACCGCAGCCGTTATGTAATTGCAAATAATTGCTATCGATTTGGTCGCATCGTCATTTGCAGGTATGGCAAAATCAACTTTATTTGGATCACAATTGGTATCCACCATCCCAAATGTTGTAATGCCCAGTCTTTTTGCTTCGGCCAGGGCAATATGTTCGTGACCGATATCAATAATAAAAAGTGCAGCGGGTACACGGCCCAGTTGGGCAATACCACCCAGCACCTTTTCCATCTTGTCCTTATCACGTGCCAGTGTCAGACGCTCTTTTTTGGTGATGCTGTCGAAAGTACCGTCATTGAGCATCTTGTCAATGCTCTGCATTTTCTTCACGCTTTTGCGGACAGTATTAAAATGAGTGAGCATGCCTCCTAACCAGCGCTCGGTTACAAAAGGCATATTAATTTTTTTTGCACACTCAGTAACAATTTCCTTGGCTTGTTTTTTCGTCCCGACAAACATGATCTTCTTCCCGCTTTTCGCAATCTGCTTTAGTACGGCAGCAGATTCCTGAAGGCTTTCCGTGGTTTTGTTCAGGTCAATGATATGAATACCCTTCTTTTCGGCGAAGATATAAGGGAGCATTTTCGGATTCCACTTCTTGCGCAGGTGACCAAAGTGTACACCGGCTTCGAGTAATTGTTGCTGGAGAGAAGTGTTGTTTTCCATTGTATTTAATTAATAATTTTTTGCTCTAAATTTTTTATTCCCTGTCCCTGTTTATGCCCTCGAGGCACGGGTCATGAACCAACCTTTACCGTTTACTGAACTGGAAGCTCCTTCTGGCTTTCTTACGGCCAGGTTTTTTGCGCTCTACAGAACGGGGATCCCGGCGCAATAAACCCGCAGCCTTTAACACAGGGCGGAAATCAGGGTTAACTTCCAGTAAAGCGCGGGCGATGCCCAGCTTTGAGGCTTCCGCCTGTCCTTTCATGCCGCCGCCTGTTGCATTTATCCTCACATCAAATTTATCCGTAAGATCAACTGTCTTAAATGGAAGTTCCACCTGATTCTGCAGATAGGCTAACGTGAAATATTGTTTATAATCCTTGTCGTTGATCACGATCTTACCGTCACCCTTGCTCAGGAATACACGGGTAACCGCTTCTTTACGACGTCCGATTGCATTTTTTTGCTTTTCCATATTGTTAATTAGAAAGTTATTGTTTGTGGTTTCTGTGCAAGATGGGGATGCCCAGAACCGGCGTAAACAAATAATTTTTTGTACATCTTGCGACCGAGGCGATTTTTTGGCAGCATTCCCTTTACTGCCCTCTACACTATTGCTTCCGGTCGGCGCTTCAACAAACTTTTAGCAGCCTCCTCCTTTTTACCACCTGGATAACCAGAAAAGTTGATATATATTTTTTCTTCCAATTTATTCCCTGAAAAAACTACTTTTTCGCAATTGGTAACGATTACAAAATCACCGCAATCAACATGCGGCGTATAATAAACTTTATTCTTGCCCCGCAGTACGGCAGCAATCTTTGCACACATGCGACCTACGGTTTGATTAGTACCGTCCACAACATACCAGTTGTGTTGCACGGTAGCCTCGTTCGCGTGTTTGGTTGTAAAATGTAATTTACTCATGATGTTTATTTTTAAATGAAAGGGTTGCTATCCCAACACCCTTGATAAATTGGACGGCGAAGGTAGGCAGATTTGCGCTGATCATCCAAAAGAAAATGGATGTATTTTGAAAGACACCTTTGTAATTAATTGATTATCAATAAAATTTTTGACACACTTTTATACCCTTGGCGCCAGGCCGAGTCTGTTTTTCTTGCTTATAAGATAAAGTCTCTGCACCACAAGAATAATGGAGAAAATGCCTGATCCATATAGGATTCAATTATTATTTAAAAACCATGATAGAATCCTTTCGGAAAGTGGTTGACAATAGACATGGTTTTCACTTTATTGAGATAGCTGATGGTTCAATAACTTGACTTATTTCAGTTGTGGGGAATCGCTTTCTATTACTTCTGAATATAGATCCGGTTGTCATAAGGATTTATCTTCATTGTCAAGACGCCGTTTATTTTATATGAATTTATTGGATCCACGCATTGTATCTTATGCGGGCAATCTCCTTCCACCTGTGGTTCATCTATATCGCTTATCTTAAACAAAACGCCTAATGAAGGGAAAAAAAATTCATAGTCATATTTACTGAAAAGGGAGGCATTACTTGATCCTGTGAATACATCAGTTGTATCATGGTGGGGAGTATACATAAAATGAATCGTGTCTATCAGGGTCGAATCCAAAAAGGTCGTAAAATTGGAGCCTTTTGCAAACTTTTTTAGGACGAAGGTATCAATTTCAACAACGGAAAATGAAACCAGCGACGGTTCCAGGCCTCCAGGGTCTACTACGCAGGTACATTTCCTGGAGCAGGAAGTTAACCCGGCAATAACCACACAAAGCACGATTGGAAAATAAATTTGCCTTGCCATACTTTACATGACTTGAAAGGGTTTAAATATGCTGCTCCCCGCTATGATTTATCAGTCCAACAAGTAAAATTTTTAATTTCCCGTGAAAAATAGGATTTCATCCGTTCATCGGAAAGAGGGGTGCTTGAGGTTAACAATTATTTATTCTAAAACTTTGACATTACCCTTCCCATTGTTCCGGGTCCTGGATTTTGGTAGATTCACAACAATCTTTTAATCTTACATCCGGAGTACAAAATATCCGGAAAGAAAAAGCAAGCTATGTCAACTTCCATTCATTCCCTCGGACGAAACAATTTTGGCGATGCCGGTAATGCAGGCAGGCTTATGCCAATCGAGGATGCGCAAGCTTTATTGCAGGAATGGGTCACTAATGATCGCTTACGATTGCATATGCGACAGGTGGCAGCTGTGATGAGAGCCTGGTCCAGGGAGAAAGAGGGAGCTGATGAAAATACCCAATTGAAATGGGAATTGGCCGGCCTTCTTCACGACGCCGATTGGGAAAAATATCCCGATCAACATTGCAGGATCATTATTGAAAAATTAGAAGAGATGAATCTTGATCCGGAACTGATCCGCTGTATCGCTTCTCACGGACCAAAATATTTCGGTGTGGAACCGGCATCCAAAATGGATAAAATGATTTATGTTTTTGATGAATTGTCCGGCTTTATCCACGCCGCAGCCCTTATCCGGCCAACAGGCTATGAAGGTATGGATGTAAAAAGCATTCTGAAAAAACTAAAAACCGTTTCTTTTGCGGCACAGGTGAGCAGGGAGGATATTACAGACGCCCTGTCCCGCATCAACCATCCTCTGGAAGAAATCATCCTGTTCATTATCGAAAAACAAAAAAACGTCAGGTAAGCAAATCCTATCATTTTTCCAGCGGATACTATTTATTGCATTCATGTACCCCACCTGCCTTAACGATTCTTTTGGTTTGTCTTTTTGCACCTAAGCTCTATATCTGTTAGATTTGCAAAAAAATGACCGGAATGCGAAGAAAAATATTGTTCATTATTTTCTCCCTCCTGGTCATTGTCACGGGTTTTCTAATCTGGAAGCCTGTCCGTCTTGAGATAAAAAAAGAAATTTCGGTCAATGAGCCGGTAGAATATGCCGGTTGTCCTTTTACCGATCTGCGCCAATGGAAAAATTGGAATGTAGAATTCAGTACTTTGGATAGCGCGCGTATGAGGTATTCCGATAGATCCTCGGGGGTCAATGCCTCCCTCCGATCAGGGGACAATATTTATACCATCACTGAAACCAATCCGGTGTATGTGCAGGTAAGGGCGGACCTTGGGGGGACAAAAGAATATCATTTCATCCAGGCGGTTTCTGATTCCCTTGATAGAACGACCCGGGTTGTCTGGATACGGTCTCTTCCGCTTTTTGGGTGGTTAAGGGAAAGGTTCTTTACAGGTAAGGAAATGGACCAAAGCCTTAGGAATCTAAAATATATTATCGAAGATTCCCTTCGGCTATATGGGTTTCCCATAAGCATTGAGACAGTAAAAGACACACTGGTTGTTACCAAGGTTGCCAGCTGCGCTAAAAAAGACAAGATTGTATCTCTCGGCCGCATGTACCACAGTATTTTCGAGTATGCAAAGAAAAAAGATGTCCCCCTAAGCAATTGCAGGATGGCAAATTTCAGTTTGAGCGGAAGGGACAGCATTCGGATCTCTGCCGGAATTCCCACAACAAAAAAAGGATTCAGTGATCAACAAATCTCTATACTTGAAATGCCGAGCCATGGTAGAATGTTGGTAGGTCACTATGAGGGACCTTACAGCGGCCTGGGCAGGTTATATGCCGCTATGGAAAGATATTCAAGGGATAAACGGCTGCTCAAAGTAGCTATGGTTTATGAAAAATATCTGACTGACCCCAAAACCGCCGAGGACAGCCTGCATATGCGAATCGAGATTTATTTTCCGATCCTTTGATAAGAGAGGAAACTCAGCTTTTCATTTTTGCGTGCAATTACCAGAAACTCCTGGTCCAGGATTTTCAAGGTCTGAATATCCCGGACCTCCCCGGAAATAAGCAGAGCGGAAGGATAGGGTAGCTTACAGGTAAAATTACCCTTTCCATCTCCCCGGCCAGGAGTGGGCGGCATGGCATCATACCTGCCTTCGAAGGGCCTCACCCNNAAATTTCCGGCGGCAAGAATATCTTTATTTCCATCGCCATCAAAATCATCTACGAAAAAGGAGAAAACCGGGGCCCATTGCATCTGGGCTGGCAAAAGCGTGGGGGTAAATCCACCTTTTCCGTCACTTAACAAAACCATCGAGGCAAGAGTTTTTGCCTGTAACAGCGTAGCTTCCCCTAATTTTTTTCCAAAAATTTCTTCCATGGTTTTTCCGGCCATTTTGGTATAACTCAAATATTCTTTTTTCAGGTAAGGCAATTGGTTTTCCAGCTCTTCCTTCCCCAGAAATGGATAATATTTACCTTCTTTTTGCACTGAAAGCAACTGCTCAGGTATTCCATTATTGTCAAAATCCCCTACCCACATTTTTAAGGGATAATCTGCGGAGGCCTGAAGCTTTGAATTTAATCCGTAATTGCCAAGCAGCAAATCCGCATACCCGTCTCCGTTAATGTCGGCACTTTTGACACAGGTCCACCAGCCAGTCATGCCATCCAGTTCCGTATGGTCTTTTTCCAATCTTCCATTCCTGTTTATGAAAATGCTTGGAGCCATCCAATCGCCCACGACAACCAGGTCGGGCCTGCCGTCCTGGTTGATATCCGTCCAGCAGGCATCTGTTACCATACCTGCTTTTTCCAGCCCCGGGGCTACCGCCCCGGTAACAATGGCAAAATGGCCCTTGCCGTCATTGTGCAATAAGTAAGAAACGGGAATACTTCCGTAAAATCCCAGGCTTGCCCTGGTTCCGACAAAAAGATCCGCATAACCGTCTCCGTCATAGTCCGCGCTTCGCACCACGGACCTGTTGCCTGACAGAAGTGGAAGGCCTCCGGAACGGGTAAAATTCCCTTTTCCGTCGTTGAGGTAGAGGCGGTCCTGCTGCAAATCCCCGCTGTTTGCTGCGGCATTTCCACCATCGACGACATAGAGATCCAGGTCACCATCATGGTCGGCGTCAAAGAACAGGGCATCCTCCTTTTCGCAGGCAGCGTCCCTGGCAAATAAGGAATCATTGCTCGACCTGAACGATCCATCAGTCTGCTGCAGGAACAATTTTGCCGGCTGTCCTTTCCCGGTACACACAAAAAAATCCTGCAGTCCGTCTCCGTTTACATCCCCGATGGCAAGCTTGGGCCCAAGCTGAGACAGAAGATGAGGAATAAGCGGCTGTCTGTTAAAATCATTAATATCAGGGTTTTCAATATCCTGAAAATCCGGGCCTGTGTTAGCTGATACATCTCTGAAAATGGTGTCTTCAGGCTCTTTTAATAGGCGGCTGATAAAATGTAGCTGGTCGGGGATCGTATCTGAATGCCGGCGATCATAGCTGATAACCAGTTTCTGATCCGGACTGATACCCAGAACACGCTGAAAAGTATTATCCGGCCAAATTACAATCAAGCTATCCAGAGTCCCCGAACCGCCCAATCCGAAATGCAACAAGGGTTCGACACTGCTCATAAAACCTCTTGCCGTTTGTAATTCGCGATACAACAATCTCTCCCCGGAAAAAACAAAAACCTTGGCACCAATGGCAAATCTGTTGGGATAAGGACCCTTCAGTTGTATCGTCAGGTAGTGCGATCCAGGTGCCTGGGTCATGATATTGTTCCGGAAGATACCTGCCTCATTGTTCATATTGTTGGTGACCAGGTCAAGCGAGCCATCGCCATTCAGATCTGCATAGGCAGCACCCTGGGAAAGACCCGAGCTACCAAATCCCCAGTCAGCGGACCTGTCGGTGAACCGGAGATCCTCATGACCTTCAAAAATATAATTATGCCAGGCACCGGCAGGCTGGTGGCTCAGGATTTCCCTGTCGTGGCTTCGGGGGTCATCCTGCGTTGAAGAGCCCCGAATGGCGGAAATAAATTTCTCATAATCCAGGTCATTCAGGCGGTTCTTGATGCCGGTGCTGATAAATATGTCATTGATGCCATCCAGGTTGAAATCCGCAATCAGCGGACTCCAGCTCCAGTCTGTTGCAGCGATTCCGCTGTACAGGGCAATGTCTGAAAACCTTTTGCCTCTTCCGGTATTCAGCTGCAGGCAATTCCTGGAATACTGATAATGATAACCCGCTTTTATCTTCAGTCTGTAATTATCGTAGGATTCATCACCCAGCGAAGATTTCAAAACCTTTTCATCATCAGGCAGCATGTCCAGGGTCAGCAGGTCAGGCCATCCGTCATTATTGATATCAGCGATATCGTTGCCCATGGAGAACCTGGATTCATGTCCGAAGGCTTCGGCGTTCATTTCCCTGAACCTCCCATTCCCGAGATTCAGGTAATAATAGTCATTCTCATGAAAATCATTGCTGACATAGATATCGTCATAACCATCATGATTGAAGTCTGCGACCCCCACTCCGAGGCCATAACCCAAGGAACTGCTGATGATGCCTGAACCTGCAGTCACATCCTTAAAATG
>PLCH01000190.1 GCA_003135585.1 Chitinophagaceae bacterium | reverse complement strand
CATCATAATCGATCCCGGACATGGCGGGGCTGATCATGGTACGCACGGATTAATTTCAACCGAAAAAGACGTCACCCTTGACATTTCTCTGAAACTGGGGAGGGCCATCCAGCAGGAATTTCCCGACATCAAAGTTGTATTCACCCGAACAAGCGATGAACTTCCAGGCGGGGGCACTGATTTCCGCCCGGCCCTTCTTGTTCGCGCCGATATCGCAAATAAGGCAAAAGGAGACCTTTTTATCTGCATTCACTGTAATTCCAATGGTAAACCTGCCGGGGGCTATTATGCGAAAAGAGTCATTGGGCATAAAAAAGCCATCCGTTATGTCCGTAAAAGAAGGAGAACAGTTACCGTACCTATTTATGAATCTTATTGGGTAACAAACACCCGGATCGGAACAGAAACCTATGTCTGGAAAGCAGACAGGAGTGGATTTAAAGGGACTGCAATCAGTCAGACCGATGAAGGTTTGGAGAACATGGAAGACAGTACAGGAACCCTGTTTGACCTGAATTCCCCGGAAGCAAAAATGAGGGCCCAATTATATGAGAAGAAATATTTCAACAACAGCGCCCTTTTTGCCACCCTTGTGGAAGAAGAATTCAAAAAGGCCGGCAGACAAAGCTACGGTGTCAAACAAAGAGACGAGGGTATCCGCGTCCTTCAGGCTACAGGTATGCCAAGCGTACTGATTGAAACCGGTTTTCTTACCAATAAGGAAGAGGAGGAATATCTTAACAGCGATAAAGGACAGGATGAGATTGTGGGAAATATAATCGATGCTTTGAAGGCGTACAAGGATCAATTGGAAGCTCCCCGTTCCGCCGGAACTGCAAACAATTCTCCTTCTGATTACAAATAATTGCAAGTCCAGGGTTTAATCCCACTAAACTCCATTGACCGTCTCCTCCAGGTCTGCCTTTCCTCATGCCTTTGAGTAATCAGCTTTTTCATGTAGGTTTGTTGCCTGAATGTGCAGTCAAAAAGCCCTTCTTCCTAAATGATTTCTGAATGAAAATATCAAATGAAACAAAAATCGGAGCCCTTACATCGATCGCTATTGCCCTACTCTACCTTGGATTTAATTTCTTAAAAGGAAAAGGTCTTTTTGAACACGGTAAAAAGATTTACGCCATTTTTAAAAATGTCGAGGGCATGGAAATTTCCAATGCCGTTAGGATAAATGGTTTGCAAATAGGATCGGTCTATGATATCGGTGAAACCGACAAAGATTTACGAGGCATACTGGTCACCATAAATCTTAAGAAAGACATTCACATCCCCAAAAATTCCATTGCCTCCATCAATTCCGGATTAATCAGTTCCTCCACAGTCGTTATCAACAAGGGGGATGCAACAGAATATTTATCCAACGGTGATACCATTGCCACAGTGGATAAATTAAACCTGATGTCCCAGGTTGAAAAAAATATTGATCCTATCGTAGTCAAGTTAAATGGTACACTTCAGTCCCTGGACTCCCTTGTCGAGGTGGTGGGTTCGATGTTCGATCCCAAAACAAAAAATAATTTCAGTGCAATTCTGTCACACCTGGCTGTATCCTCAGCCTCCTTGCAAACTCTGCTAAATGCACAGACCGGTGCCCTGGCAAAATCTTTGAACAATGTGGACAGCTTTACCAGCAACCTTGCCAGAAACAATGATCATATCAATAAGACATTGGAGAATCTGGAGAAAACAACAAACAATCTCGCCAATGCCAAAATTCAGGAAACCGTAGAAACGCTGCAATCAACCCTGAATGACTTAAAAGGAGTGGTAGGTAAAATGAACAGTAACAATGGTTCATTGGGTTTGTTGCTGAATGATAAAAAACTTTACCAGAATCTGGAGAATACGTCCCGCAGTCTGAATACACTTCTCGATGACGTCAGACTGCATCCGAAACGTTATGTTAATATTTCTGTTTTTGGCCGTAAGGACAAGAATGGTCCCCTATCTGCACCTTTGAGTGATTCCACTTCAAAATCCGGCAACAAATAAAAATGAAGGAGATAATTTTCGGGATGGGTCTGGCGGTTTTGCTACTCTTAAGCCGGCAAACCCAAGCCCAGACGGCTGTTGCATTTAAATCCAAAGGCAGTGATTCTGTCAGCATGGTTTATATATGGCATGCTGATATGGTGAGGCAAATTGCAAAGGATTCTTCCCAAATTCAGTCCTTATACGGCCATGTGAAACTGCAACAGGGAAAAACCCTATTTTATTGCGACAGTGTGGCAATGAACCAAAAAGCCAACACCATTGAAGCCTATGGTAATGTACATATCAATGACAATGACAGCACGAATATTTACTCGCAATACATGAAGTATTTCGTAGTCAAAAAAAATATCAGCTTTCTAAAAAAAGTGTCCCTGACGGACGGCAAAGGAACATTAACCACTGAAGAATTAAATTATGACCTGAACGGAAAAGTCGGGACATATAGCAATGGCGGTAGAATAGTTAATGGCAGCACGGTAGTAACTAGTGCGGATGGTATTTATTATGGCGATACAAAAGACGCCCATTTTAAGAAGAATGTAGTTTTGAAAGACCCTGCTTATGACCTAAAAGCCGATTCGCTTATTTATAATACCGAAACTAAAATCGCCACTTTTATCACAAAGACCCTGATCCGGGACAGTAGCGGCAGGACCATCGTTACAAAAGCAGGCTTTTATGACTTGAAAAATCACAGGGCTCAATTTCCCATGCGACCTGAAATAACTGATAAATCACAATATGTTACCGGCGATTCAGTCCAATTTGACGACAGTACAGGCGTTAGCGTTGCCAAAGGAAATGCCCTGTACAGGGATACCTCACAGGGAATTTCGATAGTCGCAAATCTGCTGATTGCCGATAAGAAGAACAATACACTTTTTGCGACCCAAAAACCAGTCATGATTCTGAAGGAAGACAAGGACTCGATATATGTCACAGCCGACACACTTTTTTCAGGAAAATATTCTGACTCGCTGCTTGAAAATAAAACTCCCCCAAACGGGGATTCTTCGCAAAGAATAAAGGCTGTCAATCCGGGTAATGGAACGGATACCAGCAGGCGGTATTTGCAGGGATTTCACCATGTTCGAATTTTCTCAGACTCCCTACAGGCAGTTTCAGACAGTCTGTATTATTCGGGGATAGACTCTGTCTTTCAGCTCTTTCAGGATCCGGTTGTATGGTCCGGCACCAGTCAGGTAACAGGGGATACCATCTATTTATACACAAAAAACAAAAAGCCTGAGCATTTGTATGTTTTCGAAAACGCGATGGTTGTCAATAAATCCGGTGAAAATATGTTCACCCAGATCAAAGCACATACGTTAAACGGATATTTTAAGGAGGGAGAAATTGACCATATGCGTGCGAAAGGAAGCGCAGAAAGTATTTATTATATTAAAGATGACAGCATGGCCCTGGTAGGAGTAAACAAAGTAAACAAGGCTGATATTATTGATATGATCTTCGTTGATAAAGAGTTAAACAGGGTAATCTTAAGAAGTGACGCAGATGGAACAATGTATCCTATCCGCAAAGTTAACAACGATGAAATGCGACTGCGCAATTTCAAATGGCTGGAAGCAAGGAGGCCTAAAACGAAATTTGAAATTTTCGAATAGCAAAACATTAAGAAAGTTCTAACATTTTATGATAAATATTTTTGGCTTTATTTTCGTTNNCAGCATCCTAACCTTCTCCGTTTTTTCCAGTAGTCTGCATGCACAGGATTATAAGTTAGCCCTGGGGGTAAGGTTTAGTACGCCCGCCCCCACCCTGAGCAATTCGATAAGTATAAAATATTTTATAAATGAAAAGGACGCGGTGGAAGGACTGGTTTCCTATGGTACCCACTTTGGAATTGGTGGTTTATTTGAGATTCACCAGCTCATCGGTGCAGTTCCAAACCTGAACTGGTTTTATGGCGGTGGCGGTTATGTAGGGTTTCAATATGGCAAAACTTATCTTGGACCAACAGGTGTGGTAGGATGNNCCGTACCCTTGAACCTTTCCCTTGACTGGAAGCCGGAGCTGGATTTCCTTCCCGCCATCAACTTTGTCCCTGACGCGATTGGATTATCAGCAAGATTTACATTCAAGTAAATCGCCCGTTATTTTCCATTGATGAAATGTGCGGAGGATCCGTAGCCTTATTTTGCCACCGAATGAAAGAAAAAATAGGAAATGACAATTGCCGCGATCATTCCGGCCAGGTCGGCTAATAAAGATGCCGGAACCGCATACCTAGTTTTTTTTACACCCACCGATCCGAAATACAAGGCAACAATATAAAAAGTTGTCTCAGTTGTCCCCTGAAAAACACAGGATAATAACCCTGGAAATGAATCCGGTCCGTATTGTTTCATGGTGTCGATCATCATCGCCCTGGAGCCGCTTCCGCTCAACGGTTTCATCAGCGCAGTGGGCAAGGCAGATACAAAATCGGTATTCAATCCCATGGAGGCAAATACCCAGCTAAGCCCTTTGATCAAATAGTCAAATACCCCGCAATTGCGCAAAACACTTATCGCGACCAGCATCCCAACCAGATAAGGAATAATTTTTACTGCAATTTCAAAACCACCCTTGGCACCATCTATAAACGCAATATATACATTAACCTTTTTGAAGACCGCTCCCAGTANNGAGTAAAAGAATAAAGCCATTGCTAATCACCTTGGAAAAAGAATCGATTTGTTCCCGGTGTATTCTTAGGTAAAGTATAAGCGAGGCTATCAAAACCGCAATGCCACCGACCCAAAGAAGTATGACCGGATGGAAGAGGTTGATCCGCTGCTTGATGGCTACTACTGACAAGGCAACCACTGTAGCTACGAAGGTAGCAATCATGCAGGGAATGAAAATTGCGGTAGGATCGTGCGATTTAAGGATGGCTCTCTGTGCAATAATGGAAACTGGAATCAATGTCAGGCCTGATGCATTCAGCACCATAAACATAATCTGCGCATTTGAAGCAGTTTCTTTGTCAGGATTTAATTCCTGCAGGCTCTGCATCGCTTTCAGACCAAAGGGGGTAGCCGCGTTGTCAAGGCCCAGTAGGTTAGCCGAGAAATTCATGATCATATGTCCGAGTGAAGGATGATTCCTGGGAATTTCAGGAAATAATTTACTGAAAAAAGGAGCTACAATCCTTGATAAAAAATTGATTGCACCCGCTTTTTCCCCCACATTCATAAAGCCAAGGAAAAGAGACATGACACCGATTAACCCAATAGATATCTGCACGCCCGTACTAGCAGAATCGAATACCCCATCCATAATGGTTTTAAATATTTCGGTATCTCCAAAGAATACCAACCGGATTAAAGCAACAATAAAGGCAACCAGAAAAAATGCTATCCAGATGAAGTTTAGCGCCATGGGTTGATATTTATACAGTTTAATGCCAGCATTGAAAATAAGATAAAATATTTTCTGTCACAATATTTTCGGGTGATGGGCGAGGACTGTGACCTTTCATCCTATTTTAACGCGCAGACAGGTGGATAATTGTTACAATTGCCCAGCCCTCCTCACCGCGCTAAAAATATGAATTATGAAAAAAATCTTATTTTTCAGTTTCTCCCTTTTTATCCTGCAACAACTCTCAGCCCAGTTCAGGTTTGACCTAAAATCGTATAAGACAGTTTTTTGGGAAGATTTCTGCCGCGAATTACAAAGACAGAACGATCCTCTTTTACTGGACGTTCGTTCCATGGGAGAATATTCAGATACTTCGGTTATGGCAGGGATGAATATCTGACATCTGAAGGGCGCAGTCAATATAGATGTGCGTGAGTTGCCCAACAGGCTGACTGGGCTGGAAGCCTATAAAAACAAACCTGTCTTTGTTTATTGCTCCCATAGTCAGCGGAGCCGGCGGGCTTCAAAATTATTAAGTGAAAAGGGGTTCACCAATGTTATCAATATTGATGGTGGGATGACCATGTATAACAATCTGAAAGGCTCCGGTATAGTTTGTAATCCTTCCTTGTATGAATCGAGTATCAGATATGAGTTATTATCCCCAACGGAGGTTTGTGGTCTGATGAACAGCAATAAAGATGTTTTGGTGCTTGATATATGAAAAGATTCCGCATTTAAGGGGATCTCGGCTGAAGAAATCCAGAATGCCTTTGGAAAATTCAGGATGGCAGTCAATATCCCATTGAAAATTAGAAGGTTCCCTGGAAAAAATCCCCGTCAGCAAAACAATCCTCCTGGTTGACGATGAGGGTGAGGAAAGTCCTGAAGCGGCCAAATTATTGACGGATAAAGGATATAAGAGTGTGGCCGTTCTGTTTGACGGGCTTGAAAATTGGGCATCTGTTGATCCATAGGCCTTGAACTGTAAAATGATGGAGGTAACACGAACTACCGGCTATCAGCTGTTAAACGCGGAAGGATTCAACAAGCTTTGCCTCAAAACAAAAGAACTACTTATCATCGACGTGAGGCCCGATAGTCTTTTTAATAGTAAGTCAGTCTATACCTGGCATAATATCGGTCATGTCAAACAGGCAATAAATATCCCCGCCGGATCACTAGATGAAAATTTAGCAAGGACGGCTCCTTTTAAAAATAAACCCGTAATTATTTACAGCTTCTCCTCCTCACCTGAAGCTTTTTCCTCCGCAAGGGCTCTAAGTGAAAAAGGCTACACTCATATCTATGTGTTATTAGGAGGCCTGTTTCATTTGCGCTGGTCGGCCGCCAACATAAAAGACCATCAGTATCTAAATGACTGGATAGTAAATGTTCCTCCTGATAATTATTAGAGCCAATTACAGTCAAATCCGGTTATCTTTGCGGCTCAAAAAAATTACCGCAACATGGGCTTACAGGCAGGGATTGTTGGATTGCCAAATGTCGGAAAATCAACCTTGTTCAATGCAGTCAGCAGCAGTGCCAAAGCACAGGCCAGCAACTATCGTTTCTGCACCATTGAACCCAACCTGGGTTTGGTCGACATACCCGATGAAAGACTGGATAAACTGGCTCAGCTTGTCAAGCCAAACAGGATTGTCCCGACCCAAATTGAAATTGTTGATATAGCGGGCCTGGTAAAAGGCGCCAGCAAAGGAGAAGGGTTGGGCAATAAATTCCTGGCGAATATCCGGGAAGTGGATGCCATTGTACACGTGATCCGGTGTTTTGAAGACCCCAATGTTTTGCGTGATGAAGGGCCGATCGACCCCGTTAGCGATATGGAAATCATTGATACCGAATTGCAATTAAAAGACCTGGAAAGCGTAGACAAAAAGTTGCAACGTACTGAAAAGTTGTTAAGGACCGCTGATGCCAGGCTCAAATCAGAATATGAAG
>PLCH01000636.1 GCA_003135585.1 Chitinophagaceae bacterium | reverse complement strand
TTTCAAATCCTGGAAAGATGGCCGAAAAAGTCGGAGGACCTGCCCCTTCCCCTGAAATGACCGCAGCTATCGATGAGCTGTCCAGTCCGCCGCTTAGGGAAGTGCCGAGCGGAACGTCACTTCTCAATCTTCTTTTTACGGAAATAAAAAACAGTTCCTTCAGCTTTTCCATGGCATCGGGCTCAGGGAGGGGGTTTTGTTTTTCTTTGTCACAATCCCAATAGCTTTTCAGCTGAAAATGAAAGCTGGGAAGATGGAAGAGTAAATAGTGGGCAGGCGGTAAGGAATAAATATCCTTGTGAAAAGTAATGGTTGTATCTGCAGCAGTCTGGGAATGGCCCAAAACTAGGTAATTCAGCAGAAAAGGCTGGTTAATTTCTTTGGGCAAGCCTCCCGCCCACAAAGCCTTTTTTTCCGAGGCAAAATTCAGCTGATCTGCATCCAGGGAATAATAGAATGGCTTTTCGCCAAACCTGTCCCTGGCAGCAAAAAGGGATTGTTTTGATTCATCCCAGATGGCAAAAGCAAACATCCCATCGAAATATCCAAGACATTCTTCCCTGAAACAATCATAGGCCGCAAGTATCACTTCCGTATCTGATTGGGTATGGAATAAATAACCCTTCTTCCCCAATATTTCTTTTAGTTCGGGATAATTATAAATTTCTCCGTTATAAACTATCGTGTAGTGGTCAAGATAATGCATGGGTTGTGCCGCAGCTGTACTCAGGTCAATAACCGACAACCTTCGGTGTCCAAAGCCTGCATTTCCCTCTTGATTGATCCAAAAACCTTCTCCATCAGGACCCCGGTGGGCGATGGCGTCGGTCATTCTTTGCAGACGTTCTCTGCTGATCTTCAGGCGGTCGGAGGATATGATGCCGGTAATTCCACACATATTGATATATTATCACCAGCTAAATGGCATTTTCACTAATACATCATCCCAGGCCATGAGCAGGTTAGCACTGATGTCAGTTGTTTTCTCGAAAGCTATGGAGAAGGCCTCGGTTTTCTCGGTTTGCTTTTGCACAGGCACATCCGTGCGAAGTATATCTTTGGTGGAATCGTATTTAAAAGCACCCCATATATCGGTTTCCTTATTCAGGATAATGGTCCATTTATCCGCATTCANNATAAATGGTATAACGGCCCTTCTTTATTTTTTGTTTGCCGATCTTTACGTCTTTAAAAAACTCAATCTCGGTGGCTTCATTGGCACCCAGTCTCCACACCTTTCCATAGGGTTCGAGTTCTCCAAATATGACCCTGCCATCCTTTTGCGGACGACTATAAATCACTCTTGCAATCAAGGGTTCGGTAGCTTTATCCTGGATCTTTAAGATCGGATAATTGGGAGGATAATAGCACATATCCATGGGGGATTTATCCAGGGGTACAAACTTCCCCTGTGCGAGGGCCGCAAGAACAAACAGGGAAAGGCTAAGAAATGACATTATTTTTTTCATATTGCAGTTTGTAAAGTGAGCAAATTTAGAGATTTGTTTATTCCCTGGATATTATAATTATTCAATGAGATTCAGAAATGTAGTATAGGAGAAATTTTTTAAGTCGGGGAAAAATGCACTATAAAAATTTTGTAATTCTGAATAATGTTCATCTAAAACCTTGCAGGCCGATTCATGCTCATGGATAAAAAAAGCCCTGTGGACCATACCCCTGTAACTATTGTATATCCCTGGCTTGAGCCGGTAGTTATACAACCAGTCCTGCAATTGCATGTAATGAAACATTCCCTTGAATTTTTCAGGGAAAACAGCATTAAATGGGGTCAGCTGCCCATAAGTTTTTTTTCAAAATGAAGCCAGGCTAAGTTCATCGGGGAATTCATTTTTGTCCGTGGCGAGAAAATGGTCATAGGTGACATCCATAAAAGCGGATGCATATAACCCGTATGCAGGTTTGAAAAGCAACTTTGCCTCCAGGGTTACCGGATGTTTGTCGGTGAACTGATCAATAGACCGGTGAAGGGAAATACCTTTCTGAATTTCTTTGGAGTAATCAAATTTCTTTTTTCCTTTTACAAAATCACTGATGAGATTGCCAACCAAAATTTCCGGATCATCAAAAGAAAGATATGCATGGGCGAGGTAATTCAAACTTATAATCTTTTTAAGGATACTTCTTAATTATTTTCCTGGACAAAGGTAGAAATTGTCCCAATCAAATGATCGCTTAGGGGCAAAACCGGGTTAGTATAAGTTGCTTTATTCTCTTTTAGGTCGTTCCCAGAGGTTTTGAGCACATGATTCATTCCTTCGATTACTTTTAATGATGCCTTTGGCTGGCAGATGGCTAATTGTTCTGCTTCATGTGTGGCCACCTGGATATCGGTTGTACCCTGAATGATCAGGATAGGTATTTTTAATTTTTTTAATTCGGCGCAGGGAGTATAATGGATCCAGTTTTTTATATAAGGCTGAATACTGGGCCGCAGCAGAAAATACAGATTTGGAGGAACCGAGTCCAATTTTTCCCCATTCTTGAGCCTCTTTAGAAGTGAATCGGCCATTGATCTCAATTGAGGTGCCATCCTGCCCAATTGTTCCACTAAGATCTCGTCAGCGCTTCTTGCCGGTCCTGCTATGGAAATATACCCTTGGACCTTCGTTTTTTCTGCCGCCAGCATGCCAATCAGGGATCCTTCACTGTGGCCCGCTATAAAGACAGCTTTTATACCCTTGGTTTTTCTGAGCAGCTGTATCCAACCGACAGCATCCTTCACATAATCGTCAAATAAAAGGCCTGCCTCCGTTTTAAGGGAAGCTTTACTTGCCCCTATACCCCGCTTATCAATCAGCAGGGTTGCTATGCCTTGTTGGGCCAATCCTTCAGCAATCAGGCGATAAGAATTTGCCTTTACCCCGGCAATGCTGTTGCCATTCCTGTCGGTAGGCCCCGAACCGGGTAACAATAGGACAACCGGGTAGGACATGGCATTTTCAGGAATGATCAGGGCTCCTTTTAAATCGCCTGTGGAGGTTGTCAAATTCATGGGTACTTCCTTGAATTGGGCAAGAACACCAGTTGGTAAAAGCAGCAAGAAATATAAAAATCTGTTTTTCATTGTCGGTGGCTTTTGAAAAATGAATAGGAGTAAAAGATGGGTATGATGCTAATAATAAAAAGAATGATTAAAAAAATGACAATTGAATACTGAAAGGGGAACAGGGAAGTCAGTACGGCGGAGAGGATGCCAGCAAAAAACCATAGTTTTCCACCAAGCCGGTGGGTCTTTCTCCAGTTCTCTTCATTTTCCAGGGTCCAGGGTAACCGGAAGCCGACAAAATAATTGGGTTTTATGTTCAGCATGAGATTGCCAAGAAAGCAAAAGAAAATACTCATTACAGGAAGCAATAAGCGCTCCAAGCTGAATAGATTCCCTTTCATGGCATTGATGAGTACGACCTGCAGAAAACTCATAAAGATAACTATGATCACGGCCATTTTTTTTAACAGGCCGGGAGATGCGGCCGCAGTTTTTTTCGGGTCGATGAAAGGAAGATATTTCAGGATCCCAAATACCAGCAGGGATACAAGTGTCAGGATCACCACCATTACCCAGCTCTGGCTCTTATGACCATAGGCATCCGGTCCATGAATACCAAAATTAGTTGGGATGGTCGCCGGTAGTTGACCGTAAACGATACCCAGATAAACAGAAGGAACCAGCATGATAACAAGGGCCATTATTTCCTGTGTTGAAAATTTATTTTTCATGATCATTTTTTCTTTTTTGGGGCATTTAATTGCATCATCCATTTTATTATCTCATCCATCACCGTTGTATTAAGAGTATAATAGACAAACTGACCTTCTTTGGTTGACTCTACCAGCCCCGCTTGTTTCAGGATATCCAGGTGATGGGAAATGCTGGGTTTGGATATGTTGAACTGGTCTGCAA
>PLCH01000137.1 GCA_003135585.1 Chitinophagaceae bacterium | reverse complement strand
GTATTGGCACCGAATTCAAATTGCTTATCCCTCTTAATTAACCTATATGCAAAGAACCAAACCAAAAGTATTACTGGCAGAGGATGACCTTGCCCTCGGGTACGTTATCAAGGATAATCTTTCAGATGCCGGGATTGATGTGGTATTGTGTCCGGATGGCCAGGCTGCCATCGATAAATTTGATAAAAATGAATTTGATATCTGCCTGCTGGACGTGATGATGCCCAATAAGGACGGCTTTGCCGTGGCCAAGAAAATACGCCAGCAAAGCGACATGGTGCCCATCCTTTTTCTGACTGCAAAATCGCTCGAAGAGGACAGAATCAGGGGTTTTGAAACAGGAGCCGACGATTATATCATCAAGCCCTTTAGCATGCAGGAATTGCTGATGCGCATGGATGTTTTTTTAAGGAGAACAAAAAAAATGCATTCTGAAATAGCAGTTTCATTTAATGTTGGCAATCTCCGGTTTTCCTATACCGATCTTCAGCTGTCAATTGGCAAAGAAACTTTTAATCTTACGCAGAAAGAAGCCGATTTGCTTAAATTCTTGTGTGAGCATTCCAACCGTATTTTAAAAAGAGAAGAAGTTCTGCTGAATGTCTGGGGAAAGGATGATTATTTTTTAGGGAGGAGCATGGATGTTTTTATCACGAAACTGAGAAAATACTTTAAAACAGACCCTAATATAAATCTGGAAACAATACATGGCATAGGCTTTCGTTTTAATGTTCCTTTATAGGATTTCCATATCAAAACGGATATTTTTTTACCAGAACGGCATGGTGAATTGCCTATACATGGGATTAAATCTTCCGTTTTTTTGATTTGATTTAACCGCTGTTTAACCGGAAGTATAGCCAAAAATAGAATGTATATAATAGCTTTGCAAGCTTAAAAAGAATGCATAACCTATGCAAAAAAGACTGATAGTACTGCTTACGGCATGCATGCTTGGCAGGTCGCTGCTTATTGCACAGATTAGAATGGATACCGTGGCCCTGTCCCTACCACAGGCTGAAAGGATGTTTTTGGATAGCAATCTGCAGCTTCTGGCACAAAGGTATAATGTGGATGCCCAGAAAGCTTTGATCATTCAGGCCAGATTATGGCCAAATCCGAACCTGTCCTATGGTCATGGACCGGTATGGCCTGTTCACGATCCGGTGGAGGCTACGTTTATTAACAACAGTTCAAACTCCGCTTCCTTATCCCAACTTATTTTACTGGCTGGCAAGCGAAATAAACAGGTAAAGCTCGCCCAGGCCAATGCAACACTTTCGGAATTTCAGTTTTACGATTTGCTTAGAACCTTAAAGTACACACTCAGGACTGATTTTTTCAATATCTATTTCCTTCAGAGATCAGCGATGGTTTATAATGAAGAGATCAATGCATTGCAGGTAGTTGTCAAGGCCTTTGCTGAACAGGAAGGCAAGGGATATATATCGCAAAAAGAAGTGGTCCGGATAAAGGCGCAACTATACAGTCTGCAAAGCGAGTATAGTGATCTCCTTTTAAAAATAAATGATGCTCAAAGCGAACTGAAACTTATTTTACAGGTTAAACCCGGCCTTCATATAAACCCGGTATCGGATTCAACGGCCCTTGACAATTTGCAACCGGACAAGTACCCGCTTGCCGTCCTGATGGATTCGGCCTATCAAAATAGAACCGACCTGCAAATAGCAAAAACAAATTCAACCATTAATCAACTAAACTATAAATACCAGAAGGCTTTGGCTGTTCCCGATCTTTCTCTTTCGTTTTCTTATGATCAGCAGGGCAGTTATGTTCACAATTTTCAATCGCTGGGGGCATCCATCGACCTGCCCTTTTTTAACAGGAACCAGGGTAATATCAAATCGGCCAGGGCCATGATCGATTTCGGTAATACAACGGTAAAAAGCACCCTAGCAACGGTTGAAGAAAACGTGACCATGTCTCTTCAAAAAGCATTCCTGCAGGACAAGCTTTTTAGAACCATAGACCGATCCTTCTCCACTGATTTTGAAAGATTAATGCATGAAGTGCTGAACAATTATCAAAAGAGGAATATAAGCCTGCTTGAATTCCTTGATTTTTACGATTCTTACAAGCAAAATATTTTGCAATTAAATAGTATTCAGTTTAACCGGGTGAGTGCCTTCGAGGACCTGAATTTTTATACCGGAACTAATTTCTTCAATTACTTCTAAATTCATTGATGACATGAAAAAATTTATATGTATAGCTGGTGGGGCAGGATTTATTTTTCTATTTACAGCCATTATTTTGTCGTCCTGCCAAAATAATGAAGCTAAAACAAGCAACGAAAAGAAGAAATATGTGATACCGGATTCCCTGTTTAATACACTGGATATCGACACTGTTAAGAAAACATTGTTGGTAAATGCTCTGGTACTTACCGGCAAAGTGGCTTTCAACGATGATAATGTTGCTAAAATATTCTCTCCGGTAAGTGGAAATATCAGAGATATAAAAGTAATGCTCGGTGACTATGTGAATAAGGGCCAGACCCTGGCCGTTATCAATAGTTATGAAATGGCGGGTTTCAGCAATGAGCTTGTAAATGCCCAAACCAATGTAAGGGTTCAGGAAAAAAACAAGGATGCAGCTGAAGATATGTTCAAAAGCGGCCTGGCTTCCCAGAAAGACCTGCTGGCAGCGCAGGCTGCTTACGAGCAGGCACAGTCTGAACTCAACCGGATCAAAAAAGTATTGCAGATCAACGGAGGCAATACCCAGGGGGAATATATTCTGACGGCGCCTTTAAATGGTTTTGTAGTAGAAAAATTTGCAACCAACAATATGGCGATCAGGCTGGATAACACCAATAATCTATTTACAATATCAGATTTAAAAAATGTATGGATAATAGCCAATGTATATGAATCAAATATAAGCGAAGTTCACATGAATGATAACGTAGAGGTAACTACTTTATCCTATCCCGGAAAAGTATTCAAAGGTAAGGTGGATAAAATCCTGAATGTCCTGGATCCAACCAATAAGGTCATGAAAGTGAGAATCGTTCTTTCAAATGCCGATTATTCACTCAAACCCGAAATGTTCGCCAGCGTTACCATTATCAACAATCAAAATAAAAAAGCGCTAAGCGTCTCGACAAAAACACTGGTTTTCGATCATAACCAATATTATGTGATGGTTTACCATAGTAAATCTGATGTAGTCATCACACCCGTTCAAATAATTAATTCCATTGGAGATAAAACATATATTTCTGCCGGGGTCCAGGAAGGCGATAAAATTATTGGGTCGCAGGCAGTTTTGATTTATGAAGCACTTAACAGTTAGGCAATTCAAATAATACCCGTCAACCTCCTATTACTGATCCGGGTATACAAGCATTCCTTTCTAGAAAACAGGCATGATTAAAAGACACTGATTACCAAAACACTATTCAAATGAATAAGGTACTAAGGAAAATTATAGGGGTTTCCCTCAAGAACAAATATTTTATTTTTTTTGCTACACTTTTACTGGTCATATCGGGTATTATTTGTTTTAAGAATATGCCGATAGAGGCTTTCCCCGATGTAACGAATACCGAGATCAGCATTATTACCCAATGGCCGGGCAGAAGCGCGGAAGAAATAGAAAAATTTGTAACCATCCCGGTCGAAATCGCGATGAACCCAGTCCAAAAAAAAACCAGTCTGCGCTCGACCAGTATTTTCGGATTATCTTTTGTAAAACTAATATTTGAGGATAATGTTACAGATAACGAGGCCCGTATACAGGTAAATAATCTGCTTGCAAATGCAAGCCTGCCCGATGGGGTTAATCCTTCCGTGCAGCCACCTACCGGGCCTACAGGGGAAGTTTACCGCTATACACTCAGGAGCAAAAACCGGGATGTCCGGGAATTGAAAACCATGCAGGATTGGGTAATTGACAGACAGTTAAGATCGGTTCCCGGGGTTGCGGACATCGTGAGTTTCGGCGGGATGGTCAAAACTTATGAAATCCGGGTTGACCCCGGAAAAATAGCCAACCTGGGTATTTCACCCCTGGATGTATATTCCGCCGTGAGTAAAAGCAATATCAATATAGGCGGCGATGTGATTGTCAAAAACAGCCAGGCCTATGTGGTCAGGGGTATCGGACTTTTAAATGATATCAACGAAATAAAAAATATTATTATACAGAATGTGAATAGTATTCCCGTTCTGGTGAAGGACGTGGCCAATGTGGAAATAGACAATATACCCAGGCTGGGTCAGGTGGGAAGGATAGATGCCGAGATTGATTCCGAAGGAAAACACCGGGTGTTATCCTCAGAGGACGATGTGGTTGAAGCGATCATTATCATGAGAAAAGGTGAAAACCCAACCAAGGTTGTAACCGCCGTTAAAGAAAAAATAAAAAAGCTCAATGACCAGGTTCTGCCTTCAGATACAAAAATAGTTCCCTATTATGACAGGGAAGATCTGATCCATTACGCAACCGATACGGTATTGCATAACCTCGTCGAAGGCATTTTGCTGGTTACCCTGCTGGTATCCTTGTTTATGTTCAACTGGCGGACCACTTTAATAGTTTCTATCATCATCCCTCTTTCACTTCTTTTTGCTTTTATCTGCCTGAGTTTAATGGGCATGTCCGCCAATTTACTGTCATTGGGTGCGGTAGACTTTGGTATTATCATTGACGGCGCGGTGGTGATGGTGGAGGGATTGTTTGTTATTCTTCATAACCAGGCGCGGGACCTGGGTATGGAAAGATTTAACAAGCGCGCGAAAATGGGTCTGATAACCAGAAACGGCGCCCAGCTCGGAAAAGCGATTTTCTTCGCCAAGGTGATTATCATTACCGGTCTGCTTCCCATTTTTGCCTTTCAAAAAGTGGAGGGGAAAATGTTTTCCCCCCTCGCCTATACACTTGGTTTTGCGCTATTGGGAGCATTGATTACGACCCTGACCC
>PLCH01000047.1 GCA_003135585.1 Chitinophagaceae bacterium | reverse complement strand
CTACCAAACCTGCATCAAAATTATTTTTTGCGATCAGTGTAATATTAAGAAATTGTTGTTTTGCACTTACCCAGTTGACAGGCTTTTCAAATTTTTTTGAATCAGTGGATAAAAGGTTGTGATAATCAAAATCCCCATCCATTAGATAACAGATCTGGGATTGCTGCCTTTCCCCCTTTACATATTTTTCCTGCACCTGCAATAAAATCTGCCAGGAAAAGTTTAAAGAATTTTGGCTAAGCAGCCTGTCTGCACCATTTAATTGAATGGTATAATCAACAAAATAACTATCGGGTTTCAACGCGTATTGGTGGGTGATAGTTTCGCCATTGGGTCCTGCGAGTTGAAATATTATATTCTGAGTCCCGTCCTGCATCTTATCCGTAATTCCAGGACTAAAATATAAATCAGCGGTCTGGGCTGCCTGGTTAGGACCAATATNNTTTCGACTGTCAGTAATTTTTCGGATCCCCCAATCGCCTTATTAAAACCAGTTGTATCCCGGACGACTACTTTATTTTGCACGCTATCGGGAAGTTTGACTATCGATTGCTGGCTTGCCTTTATCCTGGCAACAGAATCATCAAAGGATTGTTTTTGTTTTTGTAATTCCTGGCTGTTTTTTGAGGAAATAAATAAATAAGCAAACAGCAAAAGACCCAAAAGCACAAAACCAATAACCGTATTGCGATCCATTCCCATTAGTATACATTTTTAAGAAGCTGCAAAGATAGGGGGTTTGATGCATAGTGCAGAAGCCTAAACCGGCGGACGGAAGATTGGAAACGGCTACAGGTCGAAGGTGTCGGCGATTAAATCATTTCGCCCTGTAAAAGGGGGCTTTTGATTGAATTTTTATTATCGGCAAATTCTTTGGCTGCTTTGATAAAATGGACAAACACCGGCTGGGGATTTTCAACGGTGCTTTTTAATTCCGGATGATATTGTACCCCAATAAAAAAGGGATGATCCTTCAGTTCCACTATTTCCACCAGACCACTTTCCCGATTCTTACCACTGGCAATCATTCCTGCCTTTTCAAATTGCTGCAGGTAGGCATTGTTGAATTCCCAGCGGTGACGATGTCTTTCCCTGATTTCAGTTGTACCATAAATACGATAGGCCAGGGTACCTTCCTTAATCGTGCACGGATATACACCCAAACGCATCGTACCTCCTTTGGCTGTAATTTTCTTCTGCTCTTCCATCAGGTCGATGACTGGTGTAGAAGTATCCGGCTGCATTTCAGTAGAATGTGCGTCTTTCAGACCAAGGACGTCACGTGCAAATTCGATCACCGCCATTTGCATTCCAAGACAAATTCCAAAGAATGGAAGTTTATTTTCACGCGCGTATTTCACAGCAATGATCTTTCCTTCTATCCCGCGGTGTCCGAAACCGGGTGCAACTAGCAAACCATCGAGGTTACTTAATTTTTCACCTACATTCTCTTTGGTAATAAACTCGCTGTGAACATTTACTATCTGAACTTTGCATTCGTTCATTGCCCCTGCATGCACAAATGCTTCAAGAATCGATTTGTAGGCATCCTGTAATTCAATATATTTTCCAATGAGCCCGATGGTTACCTTGCTTTTGGGATATTTCAATTTGTCCAGAAATTCTTTCCACTTGGAAAGATCCGGTTCATGATAATCGGTAATATTTAATTTTTTCAGGCAAATAAGGTCCAGTCTCTCCCTCATCATGGTCAACGGCNNTCTTTTTCCGGATGTCCAATGAAAGGGATTCTTCTGTCCGGCAAACGATTACGTCGGGATGCACCCCTTCCTGACTGAGCAATTTCACGCTGTGTTGGGTAGGCTTGGTTTTAAGTTCTTTGGCTGCCCTCAAATAAGGGATCAGTGTAAGATGGACCACAACACAATCTTCGTCAGGCATTTCCCACTGCAATTGCCTTACCGCCTCTATAAAGGGCAATGATTCAATATCACCCACAGTACCGCCAATTTCCGTAATAATTATATCATATTCCTGGCTCTGTCCCAGAAGGAGCATCCTGCGTTTGATCTCATCGGTGATATGCGGGATAACCTGCACCGTTTTACCCAGGTAGGCCCCTTCTCTTTCTTTGTTGATAAGNNAACATTGTTCGCCTGCGAAGTGAAAATGCTCAGAAAACGCTCGTAATGCCCCAGGTCAAGGTCGGTTTCAGCACCGTCCTCCGTTACAAAACATTCCCCGTGTTCATAGGGATTGAGCGTACCGGGATCCACATTGATATAAGGATCAAATTTCTGAATAGTCACCCTCAGGCCCCTCGCCTGTAACAATTTGGCTAAAGAAGCCGCTATAATACCCTTCCCCAGCGAAGAGGTTACACCCCCTGTAACAAAAATATATTTAGCCATAATATGGTTTATTATAAATATCTAATTCAATAAAATGTCTTGATAATCTTATATCCAGCTAAATGGACCTGAGGAAAACAAAATATGGTACTAAATTCCAGAAGGTCATGCAAACCTACACCAATTTTTTGATTCGTGAAAAAGCTTACGCACACATTGTGGATAAATGGAGGGAGAAATGCAGGCGGACAGG
>PLCH01000374.1:7980-8185 GCA_003135585.1 Chitinophagaceae bacterium | reverse complement strand
CAATGGAAGTCTTCAATAAAAAGCAAATAATTCCAATTATTGCATCGAAAGGACCCATTCAAATGAATTATTTATCATAACGGTAAAGCACATTCGAACATAAAAGAATGATAATCATTAATCAAGAGAGAAAATGCAGGGTCCTCAATGTTTTACCTATATTGTACCAGCAACAAAAAACACTTTGTAAGTAATTAATTTACAA
>PLCH01000374.1:0-7919 GCA_003135585.1 Chitinophagaceae bacterium | reverse complement strand
AGAAACTATAAGAACATTTGAATACGAAGTTAGCATATTTAGTTTTTCACAAATTAAATTACCCGATTTTAATGTTTTTCTTAATATAAGTAACCTATCTAGCACAGTGCGGTCACCCAATGTGATCTCCGCTTTACCAGACAATGGAAGGTAATCAAAAATCCACTTCCGAAGGCTTGCAGTTAAATTTCTTGATAACTTTATATCGATCAAACATTTCCCATCAATCGCTGTGTTTGAAATAGATTGAATAAAAGCATCAACTGGCCTTGGCTGAATAGCCTCGAACTCGTTTAATTTAATCTCTACTTTTTGGCCAACTTTTATTTTACCCTGGATATTTGAAGGGACATACNNCCCCTGGACAAGAAATGTGCTATCTCTACCAACAATGCTGGCTATGAGTTCATTTTCCTTTGAGAAATACTTGTTTTTCATTTTTGCTTTTGAGTAGAACCGGTAGCTTTTTGCGAACTTGAATTAAACAAACTGATCCCTATTCCAAAACCAAGCCACCAACTTCCATTATATATCCAGCTCTTTTCTAAAGCAGAAGTACGGTTAATGATATCCCATCCAATACCGAATGTCAGGTTTATATTTTTATGGCCGAGTAAAATATTGAGTGAAGGGGTGATGGCAGGTCTTTCCGAATTAGTAGTTACTTTCCCACCGGTAGAAAGACTATCAAGAGTGATGGAAGAAATAGAAAGCCCCCCGAAAACACCCCAGAAATATTCTTTGGAACCAGGAAAATTTCTCTGGTAGCCCACTACAGCTCCAAGGCTCAAGTTGGTGGTGAAATAGCTCGGATGATTCCTTAGTTTAAAAGGCTCAACGAGCGCTCCATAGCTTACCGTTCCGGTATCTTTAATGTATTGCGTGCAGTAAAGGTCAAAATCCTTCTTCTTTAATAAAAAGTGACTGAGGTTATCATCGTTCCCTGTTAACGAGTTTATTTCTTTCTTGCCACTCAAAGCATCCTCCTTAAAATTAAAGATCTGCCTTTTTTTGAATTGTTCCTGATATAAAAGGGAGTCTTTGGTTTTCCATTTCTCCTTCAATTTCCACACCCTAAACCTTATCACCAAATCTTCAGAGGCTGTAACTTTGTCCACTTCAAACAAAGCATTTTTCGGTGCATCTACAGGGTAAGCACCTCCGAGAACAATCCCATCGAGATCACAGGGCGTGACTATCGTATAAAAATTAAGGGTAAAAATCTTTCCAGCATAATTAGTTATTGGGTTTTGTTGAGCCCACGCCAAACTGCTGTAAAATAATAATAAAGAAAGGATTCTATTTTTCATAACAAAAATTTATGGAACATCAAATTAGAAACAAAGCGCAAAGTGATTGAATCTTTAAATAATTCAAACCAATGATTGACTATCTGTCATATCGAAAAAAAATATAACCAGCCCATTTGCATAGGCTGGTCCTGACAATTCAAATCAAGGCGTCAGGGGCAGGTTTTGTCTAACGCATCAATCAGTGATTGGAGAATTGTCTGCCAGGCGGGTTTAAAAAACAGCAGGGCCTTTGCAAACACGAGTATTGGCCTTACTACCTTATAAATGGCGCATAAATTCAGACCGGTAAGTGCTTTTGTGCCTGCACCTGCGGTATGCTTTGCAATGTGACCATCGATTTCATCAATGGATAATACTTTGTCGCTCATAAATTGGTTTTTAGTGATGACTAAATGGCGCCCTAAGGCGAATAATACTTTTAATTCTGCCAAGCTAATTCTGAAAGAAAGTAATTATGATGGGAATTTGCAGGATTTGAAACGGGAAATTTCCCGTAGGAACTGGAACAGAAAATTCAATTAGAAATCCATTCTTAAAATAATTCAAAGTGAAATAATATTTCTTCTTATGCCCTCAAGAGCCATCCCGACGCGGCTCTTAACGTTAAATTTTTCGAATAGGGACTCCCGGTAGCCATCGATGGTCCTTTCTGCAAGGAACATTTTGGCAGCAATTTGCTTATAAGTCAGGTCAGTACTTGCAAGGCGTAAAAACTCCTTCTCCCTTTCAGAAATTGCGAGAGATTGATCTTCATTTGCCCTCAAAATCAGGCGTCGGTAATTAATATTAAATGCATCGGCATTATAATATCCCTTTGCATGGATTTCCAAAAGTGCTTTTTCAAGCTCATTAGGATGGAAATCCTTTAACAGGTAAGCACAGCAACCCGCTTTGAGCATCCTGATCACAGTAAGATCATCATCCTTCATGGACAGTGCAACTGTCTTAATGAAAGGATAAAGTCGGTTTATTTCTACGGCGGCTTTTGGCCCATCCATTCGAGGCATATTGACATCAATCAATACAATCTCAGGTAAAGGTTTGCAGAATGCCAGTTTCGCTATAAGCTCCTCTCCGTTTAAGGCATCTACTACGGTTTCAAAAGAAGGGAAACTATTGATCAAATGCCCTAATGATTTTAGAAACAGTTGGTGGTCGTCGGCAATTCCAATACTCACTTTCATATTTCACTTTTATTTACAGGCAATCTGATAGATACTTTAGTTCCAATGTCAGGGAGTGCGTCCCATACAATTGTTCCTCCCATCAGTTTTGTCCTGCGCGTCATATTTAAAATGCCAACCCCTCCACGGTCGGAATTGTTTTTGTCAAAACCAATTCCATTGTCAGCTATAAGAATTTCCAACTGACCATCCCCTAAAGTGATAATAATTTTAATTTCACTGGCATTAGCGTGCTTAATGCAATTTTGCAAAGCCTCCTGGGTTATCCGGAAAAGCATGATCTGGGCCTCGGTCGTGAGAGGAAGATATTTTTCCGAGGATTGAACGGTGGTTCTTACAACCCGGGAAGTATTAATCCTGTCTGCTTCTGTGTTCAAATTTTCAACCAAGTTAAATTGAGACAGCCATTCCTTACTGAGNNGTCTTGTATAGCTTTTCCAAGGGTTTCTTCTGCCGTAACTAAGGTTTCTGGAACTTCCAACAGGGATCTTTCGGTAATGCCAAGCAGTATTTTGGCACTGCTTAGAAGCTGACCAACGTTATCGTGCAATTCCTCTCCAATCTGTTGAAAAGTTTCTTCCTGCGTTTCCAGTTGAGTTTTGAGCAGCTCCTGCTCAATGGAGTTTTGCAATTGAAGTAACTGCTGTCCATGCTGGAATCTTTTCTTTTGATAAAAAAGCAAAATAAATATGACTATCCCGGACAATACAAGGAAAATAATTGTACCGGCAATCAATACTATGATGACTTCATTGTAAGAATCCTTCATAAATGCTAAAGGTGAATAGGGAATACATCAAGATATTCAAAATCTTCAATACTTCAGGGTTAGATCAGGTTGGCCTGGGATATTTTTTACCCGAAAATTTCTCTGGAGTAATGGGAAACACTTACTCCTTCACTAAATATCTTTTTATGATCGCTTTACTGATAAAAGCATATATAAAAATGGAGTACATAACAATATTTAAAATGTCCAGAACTGTCAAAAATTGTCGGGCAAGCAGCAAATAATTCTTTACTAGAAAATTAAGCATTCCCATATATGGCAAATTACAGGCGTAAAAAATAATTAAGCCCGTGGCTATCCAAAATTCTGGGGTATTACCCAGACTCACGAGTTCGGCCTGCGTAAATAACTGGTAATAATAGGCAACAGAAAAACAAATAGTAAATAAACTTCCTGCAACAACCAGGTAACTGTTCCATTTATTGANNGCCCAGAATAAGGGGAAAATCCAAAGAAACCCGTTGATAATTCTTCTGATAACAATTGATTGAATGATGAACCTGAAATAAAGGGCATAAGTCCAAAATTCCAAAAGCATAAAGCAATTATAGAGGGCCACATTTGACTTGTGTGATTCCCACAGGAAAACAGCTCCGCATTCTACCAAAAAGGTGAATCCAAGCAATATTGAAAATATCCTCAGATGAAAAGGAAAATCCAGCCTGAAACTTACCAGGCTGGATATAAAAGATAAACCAATTATAGTAATATAGATATAAGTAAGCAAGTATGCAGGCTTGTATAAATGTAAAGATTTTGTTGTTATGAATTTGGAACTTATTACTGTGGGCACCCAGTGGCAGGTGGACAAGGGGTTCCAGTGTCGTAGCCTGTATTACCTTCGATTGATTTTTTCTTGAACCAATCATACTCCTCCAGGTTAATTACAACTGAATTATCCAACAACTGGATCAGCGTCCCTAACTGATTTGCATATTGCTCCGTGTCCAGATAAGTAGCCAAGGCAATCTGTATTCCTGTGATAACTGGATTCCCCGGTTTTCCGCTGCAATTGATAATATTTAGCCAATCCGCAAAGTCGGTGTAGGGATACCAGATACTCCTTGTCTCCAGAAAACCGGGGTTTGTCTTTTGTCCGTCGATCTGCAAAAGATACATTTTGAATTTCTGATAATAGTTTATCCAGTCTAAAACGAGTTGAGGATTTGGTGGTTTAACAACAGAGGGAGGAGGCAGGGTNNAGCAAATCTTCCTTTGTTGCAGGCATATAGGGATTGGTGGCAGGAGCATTTCGAAGAAATGTTGCAAAATAAATCCTGATGCCGGGAACAACTCCCAGGCTGTTGATCCCGGCAATCAGATCCCTAAATTGTTGAACTGTGTAGGGAATGGCCAATTCTTCTTGGATTCCCGGATGGTTAAAACCGACCCAATTTGTCAGCAATTCGTGTTTACCTCCCGGGTCAGTATATTTCTTTAATCTTGCTTTGCAGAGAGCATCCGGGACATAAGAGCCGGGAATGGGATAAGGGCAACTCATAAAAATTAATTTAAGGTGATTGAATTGAAATTGAGAACAATTTTCATTTAATGTTTCAAGTTCCCAAAGGGGAAATTTCCCGTATTAAACAGTTACTACAAAGTGTTCGTGAAATAAGAAGTCGAGTTGCATGGATTGGAAAAGTTAAAACTTCTTGAGATGCTTCAGGTATTAAGCATCTTTGTCAAGGCATTATACTTTTATGATTTCCCTTCTGAATGATAAAACGTGGGGAGATAACATTTAAACCGTACGGCCAGCATCCGGATCAGAAAAATAAAGACAATGGAAAGAAACCCGGCAACTTCATTCTTGCTATCTCTTCAATATTTTCCAATTTGTATAGTCTTTCAAATTTTTCGTAAGAAGGAAAGTAGTATTTAGCAACCCTAAGTGTCGCAAGTAAAAAGCTTCCTTCTACACCATCGAGGGTGATGAATTCGGCAACTATAATTTATCGCATGATCATTTTTTGTAAAACTAGCGAACGCTGTTTTGTCTCGTCCTAGAAATTCTTTACACATGGGCAGGAGCCAAATATATTCGTCTAATAAATTTAGATTATTTCAAATATTTCTCAATATGGGTTTGTCGATAATAATTTTTATTTTATCAGATTTTTCAAGCCTATAGATGTGAATTCATTTGATATTTAAATATGACATTATTCTCATTCTGCCGGTTTACGCCGATGGGAGAAATATTTGCTAAACAGGGCGATACTTTTTTTCACCGACTTTGGTAGGTCGGAAATGATAGGAAACCAGACTGATTACGGTTGCCATGATATTTACAAATTATACCGTAGTAGTATCTTTTTTTCCCCTTCCTTTATAGGTAACCCAGATGGTAGCTCCCAATAATATATAGGCCAAAATTGAAGCGATCCAGGAAATCGTTTCACCGGTCTTAAAAGAACTAGGCTCAAATATGAATTCAATTGTATGATCTCCTGCTGGAACGGGCATGCCTCTTAAGACATAATCGACTTTACAATAGTCTGATTTTTTCCCGTCTATAAATGCATTCCAGCCTTTATCATAATAAATTTCACTGAAAACCACAAACTGATTCGTTTTGGATGAAAATTTATAAATGATTTTGTCATTCAGGTTTTGGATGAGCCGAATGGAGGCAGTTGTATCAGGGACTGGCTGAAATTTGATAAGGTTACGAAAACTATTTTGTACGATTGCCGTGTCTTTTACATTGATACTGTCAAGGGCTTTCATCTCTTCGTCAGCGTTATTCACAAAATGTATTGATTTTACAGCCAGCACGGACCAAATGCGTTTGGATTCATATGTGCTTGTGGCAGGTGAGTGGATGGATTGGTTTGGGTAAAATATTTTGTATTTAGCATATTAAAAACCATCATATTTCCTTTACCTATTTGGTTCTGAATTAGGTCCTGGTAAAGACCTAATTTCGCCGGATGATATCCGCCTATTGAGTTGTGGTAATAAGAAGGTCTTGCATTACTGAATGGGTCTTCCCCGGTTAGATCATATATTCTAAAATTCTTATCCGGATCTCTGTTTATCAGCTGATCGGCAGGCGAAGGGGCAAACACAGATTCAATATCGGCAGGGGCTTNNCAATATCGGCAGGGTCTACAAAATTTTCTTCACTGAGATATTTTCGTCCTTCAGCCAGTAGATCGTATGAACTTAGGACGATTAGCGCTCCCAATAGAACAAGCGGCTTTATTTTGTTTTTTAAATACAAACCCAACAGAACAACGGCAACTGCTATTAGAAGGAAGGTCCTGAGCAGATCTGAACTAAATAATGACCGGCGGTCCTCCTGCAGGGCCTTTATAAGGGAATTACCCAATTCATTTGCCTGCTGCTCGATTTCAGGAGTGGGTTGTTTTCCACGGCTAATTTGTTGTAACGTAACATTGGCAAAATTTTCTTTCATGGAGGGATCATTGGGCCCTTTGAAATCGGCACTAAAATAAAATGCTGTCACTATCAATAATAACCCTATGGAAATCATTACGGACGTTTTGAATTTTTTCCAAATAGTCTCTTTTAGTTCCTTATCCACCAAGAGTTGATCAAGTCCAAGGGCGGCAAGTAAGGGAAATGTCAATTGCGGTATAACAAGAGACATCGTTGGCGAACGGAACTTGCTATAAAACGGTAAATGATCGAAAAGAAAATAGTTAAAAGCCTGGAAGTTTCTTCCCCAAGCTAGAAAAATCGCAAATACAGTGACACTTAGTATCCACCATTTGTGCCAGCTTTTTGCATAATAAGCACCGAATATGAACAGAAAACAAATGACTGCACCCAGGTAAACAGGGCCTGCTGTTCCTAATTTTCCGCCTTGTGATCCCCAATAAGCAGATTGGTTGGCATTTTGTAAAGCGCTTGTTTCTGGAACGCCAAAATTTTCCTCCAGTTTGTCTGCAAATTTTGAATTATCTGTAAATAACTTACCCATATTGCCTCCGCCATATATGCCGGGAACAAATAAGCTGAATGTTTCTGCAATACCATAACTCCACGAGAATGCATAATCCTTGTCAAGACCACCTTTTGTTTTATTCTTGCTGTCACCCTGAGTCAGTTCGGATTTGCCACCCCGCATTGTTTCCTTGGCATATTCCTGTACCGGGAGCAACTCCACCGCATAGGTACCAAATCCTATTGCACCAGCCCCCAGTCCTATTGCAATACCAATCAATGCATTCCCAACCTGCTTCTCCTTCCAGCTTTTTACCAAGTAAGCCAGGGTTATAAAGCCAAGTATTATTATTGTATAATAAACGATTTGTAAATGCTGAGTCATGCTCAGTTGTAGGCCAAAAAATATGCACATCATTGCTGCGCCCAACAGGAATTTTCTCTGGTAAATAACCAATAATCCCGCGATTACGGCGGGNNGGCCTACTCCAACGATAATAGGGTCAAAAGTTGAATAGCTATAGGCAAGTGCGGATAAAACACCAATCCATGGGTCTATGCGCAATACCTGGGTCAGGATATAAAAACAAATACAAGCAAGGTAGAAGTAGCTTATTGGTTTAGGCAACCATAATGTTAGGGGATAATACAAAAAATTTACAATTACCGAAGGAGAATACATTTGTATGTTATAGGTGGGCATTCCGCTGAACATGC